>NZ_LWEY01001535.1:0-1098 GCF_001634935.1 Oleiphilus sp. HI0043
AGTTTGCTTGCGTATTATCAATAACTGCTTGAGTGCTTTCAGGAGTGGTATTAACATTATTTTGTTGTTCTTCGAGAGTCGTGCTATCTGAAGCAACTTCAATGGCATCAAAGCTGTCTTCATCCTTACGTAAAGAGATATCGGTAGCGCTGCTGTCCACTTCTAAGCCTTCCAGAGGTTTATGTCCGGCGGGCAGAGCAGGTGCTTCGAGCGTTTCAATCACAAGCGGCTCGGATCGAGGCGCAGCGAAAGTTTGGATCTGGGAAGCGGGAAGCTCAGGTTTTTGTACAGGGGCCTTTTTCAGCTCTTTTATAAGATCGATTATAACTTCTGACTGGTTAAATAGTTTTTCAGGCTCAATGTCTTGACCTGATGTAGCTAAGTGAATGTTATTGAGAAGTTCCATTACTTTAAGAACGTGCTTTTCAGCTTCTTCTGGTTTCATTTTTACCGTGCGTTCGGCTTCAATCGCAACGAAGTAAGCTTTTTTAGTCGCCAAAAGAGCATCAATGCCTGCAGCTTTTACCCCCTCTCTATCTCTATAATTCTTCTCAATAAAGCTTGTTGAGGCTTCAAGTTTAGCTTCTGCTTTTTCATAGCTCAATTCGGCGTACTCATCTGCGTCGATGTCCGAGGCACGCTCGAAAAACGAAACAGCTTCATTAAGATGTGTTACTTTTAGTGTCGATATTTCGGTATCAGCCATGTCTTCAAGAAGGTCTACTTCACTCTTTTTAGCATCAGCAACGTTGCCCTGTTCAATTTCTTGAATGATGTCATTTAGCGACTCCATGACATCTTGATATTGGTCGGGTACAAGAGCTGGGGCGTTGAGACTTTCTAGAATGTCGAGATTTTTTAAGGACTCCCTTAGATTTCCTTCAACTTTCTTTTTATTCTCGTAAGCGTTTTCTATATATTTTTGTGCAGCGATCGCGGACATTAAAGAGGCATTTTTTATATCGCTGGGAGGGGCTGTTAGGTACTCGCGTGCTAATGCAATGCTCTCTTCTGCTTGCCTAAGATGTAATGGAGAGAAGAATTCTACGCCTTTTTTCTTCGCAACTAGCAGTTTTTCTTCTGCTTCGTCAATTGCTT
>NZ_LWEY01001536.1:0-729 GCF_001634935.1 Oleiphilus sp. HI0043
AAGGTATGGATCATTTTCGTAATATCGGTTTGATTGGTCGTATGGGCAGTGCCCAGGTCATAGAAACGATGCGTCGTTTAAGAAAATTTCTGGTTAATGAAGGTTATTATCTAATCATTGAAGAAAATATCGGTGCTTTAATTCCCGGGCATGGTTTGCAGGTTTCCAGTGTCAAAATGATGGGGGAAATGTGTGATCTGGTGATCGTAGTGGGTGGTGATGGAAGTTTGTTGGGGGCTGCTCGAGAGTTAGCTAAATCAAATGTTCCTTTGTTAGGAGTAAACCGTGGCCGATTAGGTTTTTTGACTGATGTGTCACCAACTGAGTTGGAATCGAAAGTAAAAGAAGTGCTTTCAGGGCAGTATATTCAGGAAAGACGCTTCCTGCTAGATGTTCATGTTAAGCGAAATGGCGAGCCGGTTGGCTTTGGTACCGCATTGAATGACATCGTTCTTCACCCGGGTAAGTCAACTCGTATGATCGGTTTTGACTTGTTTATTGAGGGTCAGTTTGTCTACAGTCAGCGTTCAGATGGTTTGATTGTTTCGACACCAACTGGGTCAACAGCTTACTCTTTGTCGGCCGGTGGGCCTCTTTTGCACCCTAAACTCGATGCAATCTCATTAGTTCCAATGTTTCCTCATACGCTCAGTAGCCGTCCAATCGTTGTTGACGGTAAAAGTGAGATTAAAATTGTGATTGGTGAAGGTAATGAGATTTACCCGCAGG
>NZ_LWEY01001537.1:0-1018 GCF_001634935.1 Oleiphilus sp. HI0043
ATGCGAATCGCTTCCGCGGGAACTATCGAAGCACCATTAATACTCTGGGACACCGAGAGTCATGCCAAATTTTCTTCTGACGACCACCTGATGCAAGGTATCTGGGCAGGCGTCATCGGCATCATGGTCATCTATAATTTATTGCTATTTTTCTCTATCAGGGAAATGAGCTATTTCTACTATGTTCTTTTCGTTTTCAGTTACTTGCTCTTTCAAATAAGCCTAAAGGGTTATGGCTTTGCCTATCTATGGCCAGAGGCTCTAGAATGGAATAGCTACGCGATATCCGTTTTTATCGGCGGTTGTAATATTACCGTTTTAGTGCTGATTATTGAGTTTTTAAAGCTCAAAGAAACCAACCCAAAAGCTTATCGCATTTCACAAGCTTTAGCAGTCGTGTCCAGCATCTCATTTGTGCTGACCTTTATCATTTCATATAGCATTACGATACGTCTAAACAGCGCTCTTGCTTTAATCAATTGCACCATGTCAATGCTACTCGGGTATATCGCTTTGTTCCGGGGACATTCTGATGCTCGCTACTACTGCCTCGCCTGGACCACAACTTTCTTGGGGATTGGTACATTAGGCGCGGTTAAATTCGGGCTCGTGACGGCCAATTTCTTTACCAATAATGCAGGGCAAATTGGTGTTCTATTTTTGGTATCCCTGCTTTCTCTTGCTCTAGCCAACCGAATAAACCGTGAAAAAGAAATGCGCATTCTCGCCCAGGAATCTGTACTTTCAAGTGAAAAGAGGCTACGAGAGTCGCAAGAGCAATTATTGGAAACACAAACCACTATCAATGCCCAGCTAGAGTCCAAAGTCCGTGAGCGGACTCAATCCATGCAACGAGCGCTCACCGAGCTTGAGCAAGCAAATAATCGCCTGGAGTTAGCCTCTACAACCGACTCCTTGACCACTCTATTCAATCGCCGGCACTTTGAATCACGCCTGCATATCGAGCTAAAAAGAGCTGAACGGCACCGCCGCGAGTTGTCTGTCATATTATGCGATT
>NZ_LWEY01001538.1:0-1345 GCF_001634935.1 Oleiphilus sp. HI0043
CGGCTCCAGGTAGCGTTTCGCAAGTAAGAGAATGTGCTGCCAGGTTGACCCGTCTTGCCAAACAGACTGGCATGGTGCTATTTCTGGTTGGTCATGTGACCAAAGAGGGAGCGATTGCCGGGCCTAAGGTTTTGGAGCATATGATTGACTGCTCGATAATGCTCGAAGGCTCCAGTGACACTCGTTATCGCACTTTGCGAGGAATCAAAAATCGTTTTGGTGCAGTGAATGAGTTAGGTGTCTTTGCTATGCTCGAAAAAGGCTTGGTTGAAGTGAAGAACCCGAGTGCAATATTCCTAAGCCGTGGCGAAGAGATAATGCCAGGTAGTGTCGTGACGATACTCTGGGAAGGTACGCGCCCGTTGCTAGTAGAATTACAGGCTTTGGTTGATGAGAGCCAAGGCAACTACCCTAAGCGAGTCGCCTTGGGTATGGATCAGAACCGTTTATCAATGTTGCTGGCCGTGATGCATCGACATGGTGGGATCCATTGTGGCGACCAGGATGTATTTGTGAATCTGGTAGGTGGTGTAAAGACACTGGAAACGAGTACCGATTTAGCGACTTTGGCAGCGATTGTTTCTAGCTTGAAAGGGGTGTCACTTTCTGAAGATATGGTGATCTTTGGAGAGGTCGGTTTGTCGGGAGAAATACGTCCAGTCCCTAGTGGTCAGGAACGAATTCAGGAAGCGCTGAAGCATGGCTTTAAAAGAGCGATTGTTCCCTATGGAAACAAACCGAGAAACGATATTGCAGGGATGGAAGTTATGCTAGTGAAGAAGTTACCTGATTTGTTGAATGCTCTGTTTTAACATGCTTTGGTTTAGCTTATTAGATTAGTCTTCGAGCGTACTTTCTAAATGACAGGCAAATATGTCTGGCGCCATGGGTCTACCAAACAGATAGCCTTGTGCATAGTCACAGTTTAGATCTTTGAGCAGCTTGTATTGCTCCTGATTCTCGACCCCTTCAGCGACGACCTTAAGGTTTAAGCTGTGAGCCATAGAAATCGCCGCATTAATTAGTTCTTTGTCGGCTTGGTCTTCGACTAAGTCGTTGACGAAGCTACGGTCGACTTTAAGCATGTCAAAAGGATAGTTCCTGAGATAGCTTAGTGAGGAATAGCCGGTTCCAAAGTCATCCATCGATATTCGGACATCAAGATGGTTGAGGGCTCTTAGCGCATCTTTTACGAACTGCTGGTTATTCATTAGAACGCCCTCGGTAATTTCAAACTCAAGTGTATGTCTGGCAACTTGATGGTCCTGAATAATTCTTTCGACTTGAGATATCAGGTCTGGATCTCGAAACTGCCGTGGCGACAGGTTAACCGCCATGCGAAAGT
>NZ_LWEY01001539.1:0-971 GCF_001634935.1 Oleiphilus sp. HI0043
GTAGAAACCAAGGTAGTCAGCACTGTGCTACCTGCAATGACCGAGCTCCCTTTTTTCACACGGGCATTAGAAACCTGGCCATCAAACTCAGCTTTTACGGTGGTGATTGCATCGAGGACTTTAGTTCGTTTCAAGTCTGCCTTCGCACTTTCTACTGCGGCAATAGCTTGAGTTAAGCGGGTGCGACTGTTATCGAGCTGCTCTTGAGAAATCGCGCTTTTCTTACGTAAACTTTCTGCTCGTTTTAAATCACGTTTAGATAATTCTATTTCCGCTACATTGCGTTTAACTTCCGCTTCCAGGCGCTGAACTTCTGCACGCACCGTTCGATAATCTACCTGAAATAGCAAGTCACCCTTCTTGACATAAGCTCCATCTTCAAAGCCTACCGATAGTATGTAACCAGAAGTGCGCGGCATGACGACAATACTGTCTGAAGCTTCTAGACGACCTGTATACTCCTTCCAGTCACTAACCTCGCCCTGTATTACCTCTGCAACGGTCACAGGAGGTGGCGGCATTGCGGCCATTGCTGCTTCAGGGTTTTCTTGATCTTTACCATTTTCACTACAAGCAACAACTGTTAAGCAAGTGACTATAACGACAAATAACCTGCTGATANCAAACCTTAAATTAAACGTACTCATTCGTTCTTCCATTACTTGTGTATTAATGTATTTGTTATAGAAACGGAGATACTACCAACTTCACCCAACGAATCCAGTACAGTGCTAGAATATGGCCTTTCAGAAAACTGATTTCTTTTTATAGAACAATCGTTATGCAAATGCCCGATACACAAGCTACTGAGCAATTATCCATTATCTTCCAAGATAAGTTCCTAATTGCTATACAAAAACCTGCAGGTTTACTGGTACACAAAAGTCCCATCGACAAGCATGAAACTAGCTATGCTATGAAAATATTGCGAAACCAGATTGATCAGTGGGTCTATCCGGTACACCGTTTGG
>NZ_LWEY01001540.1:0-1199 GCF_001634935.1 Oleiphilus sp. HI0043
GTCAACAAGCGCTTCATCAATACACCTGCGTGAATATCCATGGGCCGCCTGTCGAGCATTCCCTGAATTACAATTCTACCGCCTCGTGTTGAGGCTTTTACCAGGCCATGTGTGCCAGGGCCTGCCACGGCATCAAATACCAGGTCGCTTCCTTTTCCCTGGGTTATGCTCATCACTTCTTCGGCATATTTGAGGTTAGCTTCATCATCTCTGTCTTGGACGATGACATGCGGTGCGCCGAGTTGGCTCAGTATTTCTGCCTTTTCTTGACTAGTTGTGGTGGCTATGGGGTTTGCGCCAATCATGTTGGCGATTTGGGTAGCCGCGATACCCACGGAACTTGATGCTGCGGTGATAACGACATTTTCACCCGGTTTGAGGCCTCCCGCTTCAATCAAGCCTCCCCAGGCAGTGAAGTAGGCCATCCAGATTGCGCCACAGTGTTCATCGGGTACCGAGTCAGGGCTCGGTATGAGCGATGCTTCGTTATAGGCTCCATATTCTGCCAGTGTGCCTTGTGAATGAACATCAAAGCTCATTGGGCATAGGGCCACTTTGTCACCTAGCTTAAAGTTACTTTTACCGTCAGCTGGTAATGCGTCAACAATCCCGGCGGCTTCGAAGCCTAACCTGCTTCCTGGGTTTGGCTTGATAAAGTAGCGGTTTTGACAGAATAGAAGGTCGCCTCGATTCAAACCAATGGAGCGTATTCTTACTCCTACCTGGCCTGGTAACGGGGCTGGTTGATCTTGTTCTATCAGTTCAAGGCTATCCAGGTTTGGTGGAGAGCTTATGCTTAGGGCTTTCATAGTTTGGCTGTTCACGCTAGAAGGGTCGTTAATTTGGTGCAATATTGAAGCTGATGTTGCTCAAAAAAGCTATAGGTTTTTAAAAGACATAAGCAGCTGAAATCACACCTGTAAGAAATAATTCACTAAACTAACACGCCGCCTTAAGAATGTTTGTTCAAACTGGGTTTACAGTAAAAGAATCTTAAGGGGAGTAGCAAGATGCTTGAAGCCGTTTATCAATCGAAGAAAATTTCCAAGGAGCAGCTTTCCGGGCAGATGCTTGGCGTATCAAACCTGATACTGGGAATGAGTGTTGCCATGCCGCGTCTACTTCTTAGCTGGCTAAGTGAATGCGCTGAACAAGAGCGAGTTGCGCCGTTTAATTTGTATTACATGCACGGCTCAGAA
>NZ_LWEY01001541.1:0-912 GCF_001634935.1 Oleiphilus sp. HI0043
ACAGGTGGGGTGAATGAGTCCACTGCGAAAGATTACTTGGATTTAGATAATGTTCTTTGTGTCGGAGGGTCATGGATGTTCTAAAAGGGTCTGGTGTGTCGTTATTAAGTGAACGTTTTGCACAGCTTGATTTATCCGACTGAATCAAGATCAATCGTATCAACGTTCGCTACTCTGAATATAGTACTAATACTATCAAGGGCCTGTGGATAGATATTGGCGCCAACAGATATAGAGTCTATTCGATCACCAAAAATCAGTTTTGCAGTGAGTAAAACTGTGCTGCAGCATGATATCAGAACGTCATACTCATTTTGTTCCAAATACTGTTCTAAACAAACGTAATCGTGTTCAATTTTTTTATAGTTTTCCTTGAATAGGCAGTCGTATTCGTCCCTTGGGTGGGCAATATAATGTATTTCAGTCACGCCCAATGAGCTTAACTTATTCTCTATTTCATTCGAAATACGGTGTTCAACTTCCTTTGGCGTTTTACTATTTTTTAGAAGGCACTGACCTACAACCAATGCTTTTCTAGCCCCTATTCGATCCGATTCAGAAGTTTTGTCAGGCAAGGAAATGTATTTCACTTTCGACTTAGGGTAAGGGCTTTCTAGCCCAGAAAAACTATAGGCAGTGCTTACGATGGGAGTATCTGTGCCTATTCGTTCCCCTTCTATAGGATATATGCGTAGTCCAGTGACTCCATAGCTTATGCGCGATGGCCATTTTTTCTTCGCTCTATATTCCCACTTTACGGATGCGTCTTCAGGTGAATAGTTTATCGTACCTTCAGGCACGATTCGAACTTCTATGTTATGACTTTTATTGAGCGTTCCAATGATGACGTTCGTATAAATTAGATCGAGCCGGTTAATGTAAAAAATATTCTTATCGTTTAAGTGCTTTTTG
>NZ_LWEY01001542.1:0-1050 GCF_001634935.1 Oleiphilus sp. HI0043
ATACCACCAAATATATTAACCAATACTGCTTTTACATTGTCGTCAGACAAAATAATTTTGAATGCTTCTGAAACACGTTCTTTCGTCGCACCGCCACCAACATCCAAGAAGTTAGCAGGCTTACCACCGTGCAAGTTAACGATATCCATCGTACCCATTGCAAGACCGGCACCGTTAACCATACAACCAACATTTCCGTCCAGAGCAACATAGTTCAATTCGAATTTAGCAGCATGTGCTTCACGCTCATCTTCTTGAGAAGGATCGTGCATTTCACGGATCTTAGGCTGACGATATAAAGCATTGCTATCAACGCCAATTTTTCCATCCAAGCAGTGGATGTTACCTTCGTCTGTAATGACTAGAGGGTTGATTTCTAATAGTGCGAAATCATGATCATTGAACATGTTCGACAAACCCATAAACACTTTTACGAACTGCTTGATCTGATCGCCTTCAAGACCTAACTTGAATGCAAGCTCACGACCTTGATACTGCTGTGGGCCAACCAGTGGATCAATTTCAGCTTTGTGAATCAATTCAGGCGTTTCTTCAGCAACAGTTTCAATTTCAACACCGCCTTCAGTAGAAGCCATAAACACTACGCGCTGAGACGCTCTATCTACGACGGCACCCAAGTACAATTCGTTAGCAATATCAGTGCAACTTTCAACAAGAATTTTTGCAACTGGCTGACCACTCTCGTCTGTTTGATACGTGACAAGATTCTTACCCAACCAGCTCTCAGCAAAGGCCTTGATCTCTTCTTTGGACTTAACCAGCTTAACGCCACCTGCTTTACCACGGCCACCTGCGTGAACCTGGCACTTCACTACCCACATATCGCCGCCAATTTTATCGGCTGCAGCAGCCGCTTCGTCAGCTGTGTCACATGCATAACCTGTAGAAACAGGCAGTCCGTATTCAGCAAAGAGTTGTTTTGCCTGATACTCGTGTAAATTCATAATTCATTCCGTCATTTAATTGATTAATGCCACTCGTATTAAGTGGCCGGACAAAATCTCGGTCAATCCTTAACCGATCACATTG
>NZ_LWEY01001543.1:0-1569 GCF_001634935.1 Oleiphilus sp. HI0043
TACAGTAATGTATACGTATTTGGCGATAGCCTTTCTGATAATGGTAACCTTAATGCCATTGCACCAGACCAAACCTATGGTGAACGTTTCACCAATGGCCCTGTAGCGGTAGAATTCGTTGCAGCAGCACTAGGTCATACCCTAACACCATCGCTACACTTAGCGGGTGGTTATACTGGTAACAACTTTGCTATTGCTGGTGCAAAAGCAGTTGACGAAGATGGTGATGAATCTACACCGGACATCAACCTACCTACCCAGGTTAATGCTTTCCTACAAATCAATGCAGGTGTTGCTCCTTCAGACGCGCTATACATCGTATTAATCGGTGGCAATGACATTCGTGCAGCACGTGAAATTCGCTCAGGAGCAGTTTTCGCTTCTACAGCTGAAGAACGTCAGGCTATTCGTCAGGCAGCTAATGCTTCATTGAAAGCAGCTGTTGAATCTGAAATTGCTCAAATCGAAAAATTGATCGCTTCTGGTGCTCAGCACATTCTAGTATCTAATGCTCCAGATATCGGCGCGATCCCCGAAACTGATTTGGTTGTTGCTGGCTTACTTGCAAACACTCAAACGACTCGCCAAGAGCGCAAAGCGAACCGCCTTGTACGAGTTACTACTAAGCTTTCAGCTAAGTTCAATCGCAAGCTGGATCGTAAATTGGCTCGTCTTGAGCATCAAACAGGTGTCGATTTTATCGAGTACGACCTATTCAGCTTCTTGACTGATCAAGTCGACAACGCTGAAGACTATGGCTACACCAATACTGACGACGCATGTGCTTACATGCTATCTCAAGGTGGTGCACTTCACCCTGAGTGTGATGGTTACGTAACAGCTACTGGCTTCTTGTTCTATGATGAAATTCACCCAACTACGCAAGCTCACCAAGCTGCAGGTATTGAAATCGTTCAAACTCTATTGGCTCAATAAAACAAATTTGAGCCTCCCTACCAGACACACCCAAAACGATAACTAATAAAGCAGTACTAACTCTAAGAGGGCCTCGGCCCTCTTTTTTTATTCCAGTCGATAACACCTGTACAACTTAGAACTTCAATTGCTTTTAGTTAAAGCAAATGGAATCATGCCTGTTTTCAAAACACGGTTGCGCCCATGCCTTCGACAATTCTATACACCTTCAGACGCTGCCCTTATGCCATGAGAGCACGGTTGGCCCTGACTCTTAGCCAGGAAAAGATTCAGATAAGGGAAATTGTCTTACGAAATAAGCCAGCGACAATGCTGCATTATTCTCCGAAAGGTACCGTTCCGGTGCTCATCCTTCATCATTCAGAATCCGAGGCCCCGCAAGTGATTGATGAAAGCCTGGATATCATGAAGTGGGCTTTCAAACGATACGATCCAGACAACTTTTTAGATGCTTCCAAACTTAACGAGATGCTCGACCTTATTTCAATCAATGACGGTGAATTCAAAGATAAGCTTGATCGATACAAATATGCAGACCGCCACCCAGAACAAAGTGAGCAGGAATATCGCAAGCAAGGCGAAGGTTTTTTAGAGCTTTTGGACAAGCGCTTACAAAACCAAACTTTTCTTTTT
>NZ_LWEY01001544.1:0-922 GCF_001634935.1 Oleiphilus sp. HI0043
CAGGGAATCATTTAGAATCTATTTCATTCCAATACCGATTTAATAAAAGGCAAATCACCCGTGTTAAAAATCATTGTTGTCATACTTGTTGTTGCACTTGCAGCATTCATCGTCCACCGCACTAATCAAAACAAAAAGCTAGCCGTTGAGAATCAACAATTAGGCAGTGAGTTTCTTGCCCAAAACATGACCAAAGAAGGCGTTGTCACAACCGAGTCGGGTCTTCAATATAAGGTACTTCAAGCCGGTACGGGAGAAGCCCACCCTACTGCAAACGATAAAGTTAAAGTTCATTATCATGGCACCTTAACTGATGGCACTGTCTTTGATAGTTCCGTAGCTCGCGGACAACCTATCTCTTTTGGCTTGAATCAAGTTATCAAAGGCTGGACTGAAGGTCTGCAACTTATGGTGGTTGGCGAGAAGACCCGATTATTTATTCCGAGCGAACTTGGCTACGGAAATAGAGCTGCTGGCGCCATCCCGGCTGGCTCGGTACTAATTTTTGATGTTGAGTTGCTTGGCATCAATGAATAAACAACTATAGTGAGATATAACTACTCGTAACAGAACAATTACGAGTCTTTTTAAGATAACGGAGAATAGAATGAAGCTTGTTACTGCGATAATCAAACCTTTTAAACTTGATGATGTACGTGAAGCACTATCAGAAATCGGTGTTCAGGGTATAACAGTTACTGAAGTTAAAGGATTTGGTCGCCAGAAAGGTCATACAGAGTTGTATCGTGGCGCTGAGTACGTTGTAGACTTTCTACCAAAAGTTAAACTNGAAGTAGCGATCAGTGAAGATATGCTAGATAAAGTTATCGAAGCGATGACAAATGCAGCCAATACTGGAAAGATCGGCGACGGCAAGATATTTGTTTCATCACTTGAGCAAGTGATTCGAATCCGTACTGGC
>NZ_LWEY01001545.1:0-14988 GCF_001634935.1 Oleiphilus sp. HI0043
ACCACGTAATGAATTTGCGTAAGCATCGGTAATCTTCACGTCGATAAAGCGCCCGATCAAGGCACTATCTGAGCGGTCTTGCTTCGCTTTGAAGTTCACAACACGGTTATTTTCGGTTCGGCCTTGGAGCTCCCCGGGGTCTTTCTTAGAAAAACCTGTGACCAGAATTCGTTCGGTATTACCGACCATTTTTCGGCTAATATCTTGAGCTTGTTGAAGAATGCGCTGCTGCAGAATTTGCAGTCGTTGTTTTTTAACTTCTTCGCTTGTTTCATCAGGTAAATCTGCTGCTGGTGTACCCGGGCGCGCGCTATAGATAAAACTAAAAGAAGCGTCAAAGCCAACGTCATTGATCAGCTTCATGGTGTCTTCAAAGTCTTTCTCGGTTTCGCCAGGGAAGCCAATGATAAAGTCTGAAGAGATACTAATATCAGGGCGGTGCTTACGTATACGGCGAATTTTAGATTTGTACTCTAATGCCATATGGCCGCGCTTCATCGCATTCAATATTCTGTCTGAGCCGCTTTGAACAGGTAGGTGAAGGTGGCTTACCAGCTCAGGAGTATCGGCATAAACGTCGATAAGTGAGTCACTGAACTCAACCGGATGCGACGTTGTAAAACGAATTCGGTCAATGCCTTCAATGGCTGCGGTTAGTGTGATTAACTCAGCAAGATCCATCATG
Organism: Oleiphilus sp. HI0043; assembly: GCF_001634935.1. Classification (NCBI taxonomy): domain Bacteria; kingdom Pseudomonadati; phylum Pseudomonadota; class Gammaproteobacteria; order Oceanospirillales; family Oleiphilaceae; genus Oleiphilus; species Oleiphilus sp. HI0043. The sequence goes on from NZ_LWEY01001545.1 coordinate 686, forward strand.
TCGCCATCGTGTGTTTCACCTTGGTAGGCGTTAACGTTTTGGCCGAGTAAGTTTATTTCACGCACACCTTGAGTAGCAAGGTGGGAGATTTCTGCCAGTACGTCATCAACAGGGCGGCTAACTTCCTCACCTCGCGTGTAAGGCACAACACAAAAAGTACAATACTTGCTACAGCCTTCCATAATTGAAACAAACGCAGAAGGGCCATTTATACCGGGAGCAGGGAGGTGGTCAAACTTTTCAACTTCAGGGAAGCTGATGTCGACCACGCCTACATCAGTTGTTTTTGATGCGTCGATCATCTCTGGTAGGCGATGAAGCGTTTGTGGGCCAAAGATCACGTCTACAAAAGGCGCGCGAGAACGAATCGCTTCACCTTCCTGACTGGCAACGCAACCACCAACGCCGATAGTTAGTTCCGGGTTGCTTTCCTTAAGCTTCTTCCAGCGACCAAGCTGGTGAAAGACCTTTTCCTGTGCTTTTTCACGAATAGAGCAGGTATTAAGAAGAATGATGTCAGCATCACTCTCGTTCTCGGTTAACTCAACTTTATGACTGTCTTGCAGTAAGTCTGTCATGCGAGATGAATCATACTCGTTCATCTGGCAGCCGTGAGTTTTAATAAAAAGCTTCTTGGTCGTGGTGTCGGTCATCTAAATATCAATCGCTTGCGAAAAGAGTTGCTTAAAAAATAGGCGGCAGATTATACATCTAAGCAGGCAGTGGGTGTAGTTTTTTCTGTCGCTAAAGACTGCCCTTAAAGATCAAAACACAAAAGACGGTTCACCACCGAGGGCACAGAGAGGCCTGCGGCCTACACAGAGAAAAGATAAAAACAGAGAAAAGATAAAAGCCTTTTTAGGTGTGTCTCCATCTCTTCCTCTGTGCAGCGAAGCGCCCGGTGTCCTCTGTGGTTCTTCGGTTTATCCCTTAAAGATCAAAACACAAAAGACGGTTCACCACAGAGGGCACAGAGCGGCCTGCGGCCTACACAGAGAAAAGATAAAAACAGAGAAAAGATAAAAGCCTTTTTAGGTGTGTCTCCATCTCTTCCTCTGTGTAGCGAAGCGCTCGGTGTCCTCTGTGGTTTAAGTTCTTTTCGCTTTTACCTTTAAGTGCAAAACCCCTATAATGCCCAGCCATAGAATCAACCACTAAAAAGTCTAATTCGTGTCTATCAAATCTAAGCTTCTCAGCACCCTTGTAATGTCCCTTTCTCTTGTTATGGCTGCCACGGTAAACGCTGCGCCATGGATTGATGTAGGTGACCTTAGGCTTCGAAATAATCTTCAGCTACTCAATGATGCAGAAGTGATCGATATCTCTTTAACGACCTGGCCGCTTATGTGGGCAGATGTAAAAAATGCACTAGCAGAAGCTGATCACTCGAAGCTCAATTCAGCACAAAAAACTGCGATTAGAGAATTACGCTTTGAGCTACGTAAGCAGACTAAGTCCGGTATTAAAAAAAGCCTTGAAGTGACAGCGGGCAGTGCTAGGCCATTATTAAGAGATTTTGGTTCTTTCCAGCAAGAAAAAGGAGAGATCCATAAAACAATGGAAGGTGATAGTGAAAGCTTTGCCTTCAGGCTTCAAGCTAATGTCATGACAGACCCTGGTGATGATGCCGTCCAGACAGACTTTTATGGCTCCTATTTGGCTGGCGTGCTGGGCGGTCGTGATGGCAACTGGGTATTGGGTGTTGGCGCAGTCGATCAATGGTGGGGCGCGGGTTCTCAGTCGAGTTTGATCCTGACAAATAATGCCGAGCCGGTGCCGAGCGTATTCTTAAGAACCAAGCAGGGGCAAACCTTTGAAACACCATTGCTTTCTTGGTTAGGAGAGTGGCAATTTGTATCTTATATTGGTCAGCTAGAAAGTGAGCGTACAATACCTGAGGCAAAACTTACTGGCATGCGTTTTACCTTTAGGCCGTTGAAAGGTCTTGAATTTGGTATGTCCCGTGCGATGCAGTGGGGTGGAGAAGGGCGTGATGAAGACTTGTCTACCTTCTGGAAGTCGCTTACTTCGCAGGGTGAAAATACAGCCAAGCAAGCGGGGAATCAGTTGGCTGGCTTCGATGTACGTTATGGCTTTGCATTGACTGATACGCTGGGTGCGGCCTTCCACGCACAAACAATTGGTGAAGACGAAGCGGGCTATATGCCATCGCGACGCACCCATCAAGCGGGCGTTCAACTTTCCCAAACACTAGAAGATAGCGCTTTCCTAAAGTACGAGTTGGAATACGCAAATACCATTGCGGATGGCTTTGAGACAGTATTTTATAATACCACCTATGAACATAGTCTTTATGAAAGTGGCTATCGCTATCATGGGCGTACGCTTGGTGCTAGTTTTGATAATGACTCAGAGGTTTTGTCCTTCGGGATGAGTCTTCAAAATGGTGATGGTTCGCTTTGGAGTGCGCGTGCCAGCTATTTACAGTTAAATGAAGATGGTGGCGTCAGAGGAAATGGGGTTTCTCTGAGTGCTCAATCACTTTATATGGCGGAATTTTATCACCAGTGTTTCATCTTTGATGGCCGTTTCAAAGCAGGGCTGACTTACCTAAGTAAAGACGTTGATACAGCGTTTACGTATGTAGAGCGCTTAGCTGCTTCGGTCTCATGGGAGTATCGATACTAGGGCTTGTGAAGTGTAAAAGCAGGCCTGTCATGCTATTATTCGCTTAGTCTAACGACAAGGCTTTTACCAATGATTATCAAGGAGGATAAGAGAATGGATAAAACAAAAGTGGACGATATGCTAATTCAAATGATACAGCCCAAACTCGAAGAGATTGAAACCCGCTTCTCAAACGGTGAGGGCCTAAGTAGTGAAGATATCAATACACTGCTGCTTAAGTCGCAATATAATCATATCAATCATTTAGATGAAAAATTAAATGAAGTGACCGATAGTGTGGCAAGCCTTAAAGGTGAATTTGCTGGCTTGAAAGGTGAATTTGCTGGCTTGAAAGGTGAGTTTTCTGATTTGAAAGGTGAGTTTTCTGATTTGAAAGGTGACTTTACAGGCCTAAGAGGCGAGTTTGTCGGCCTGAAAGGCGAATTCAAGTTGTTGGAACAAAAGGTAAACAAAGGCTTCGAACTTATGGGGGCTAGAATGGACGCTTTTGAAAAACGAATTGAATTGAAGATATCTGAAGCGATAAACAAGAATATGCGCTGGAGCATAGGCTTGATAGCCTTAATCGTTACTGTTCTCAAGCTAGCGGATACCTTTGCCGGAAACTGAATAATTAACAATACCGCCCCTGTCTCAAACAACCCTGAGCAACTCTAAATAGAAAGGAAATAAGTGTCGTGACAAGTTATGAAAATGTAAAACAGCAGCTAACAGACAGCCCCAAAACCTGGTTGGTAACGGGTGTTGCCGGTTTTATCGGTTCTAACCTGCTAGAAACACTGCTAAAACTAAACCAAAAAGTTGTAGGTTTGGATAACTTCGCCACTGGGCATCAATACAATTTAGATGAAGTTCAAGGCTTGGTAGCGTCTGATCAGTGGCAGAACTTCTCATTTATCGAAGGTGATATCAGAGATTACGAAACCTGCCAGAAGGCGGTTTCAGGTGCTGACTATGTTTTACACCAAGCAGCGCTTGGCTCCGTTCCTCGTTCTATCGCAGACCCGATTACCACGAATGCAGCGAATATCACTGGCTTTCTCAATATGCTCCAGGCTGCAAAAGAAGAGCAGGTAAAAAGCTTCACCTACGCGGCCAGTAGTTCAACCTATGGTGACCACCCTGCGTTGCCAAAAGTAGAAGAAAATATCGGCAATCCGCTTTCACCTTATGCGGTAACCAAATACGTAAACGAATTATATGCCAGTGTGTATGCCAGAACCTATGACTTCAAAACGATTGGTTTGCGTTATTTCAATGTGTTCGGCAAGCGACAAGACCCTAATGGTGCCTATGCAGCGGTTATTCCAAAGTGGACCTCTTCAATGATTGAAGGTGAAGATGTCTTCGTTAACGGCGATGGCGAAACAAGTCGAGACTTTTGCTATATCGATAACACTGTGCAAATGAATATTCTTGCGGCCACTGCACCTGACGAAGCTAAAGATGAAGTGTACAACGTCGCACTGGGTGATCGTACAACCTTGAATGACTTGTATGTATCTATACAAAAAGCACTAGCTGAGAATGATGTTGATGTTTCGAAAGAGCCAATTTACAGAGACTTCCGAGCTGGTGATGTAAGGCACTCGCAAGCCGATACAAGCAAAGCTAAGGCAAAGCTTGGTTATGCGCCAGAGTATCGAATTCTAGAAGGTATTTCCGAAGCGATGCCATGGTATATTGAATTCCTAAGTTCAAAATCCTAAAAGACGGTTCACCACCGAGAACACGGAGCGGCCTGCGGCCTGCACAGAGAAAAGATTAAAAGCTTTTTTTTTAGAAGTGTCTCAATTCCTTCCTCTGTGCAGCGAAACGCTCGGTGTCCTCTGTGGTTCAATTGGTTTTCTTTAAAGATCAAAACACAAAAGACGGTTCACCACCGAGAACACAGAGCGGCCTGCGGCCTACACCGAGTAAAGATTAAGGCTTTCTTTAGATGTGGCTCTATCCTGTCCTCGGTGCAGCGAAGCGCTATGTGGCTACCAAAGTCTAATTCCTTCCAGTAAGATAAGGCATGAAAATTCACTGCTTTAAATTATAGTTAGAGTCATTTGCATAAATGAGAATTACCGAAGGGCAAGCGCAATCCATTAAAGGTATCGTTGCCAGTTTAATTGATCCTGGCGTAGAAGTGTGGTTGTTCGGCTCGCGAGTGGATGATCATGCAAAGGGCGGTGATATAGACCTACTCGTGGTGTCAAAGCACGATATCGACGAACTCGTATTCGTTGCGGCTAAAATAAGCACGCAAGTATCTCGCTTGTTTCATGGGCGTAAAACCGATGTGATACTTCAAACACCAAGTGTAGAGCTTTCGCCAATACATACCATAGCAAAAGAAACCGGGATTAAGTTATGACCCTAGATCAAGGTCAGTTAGAAAGGCTACGGTATCTGTGCCGAATCGTGTCAAAAGAAATTACTCATCTACAATACTCTGAAGGAAGGCTATTTGCAGGTGGTTTTGACGAGGAAAAGGCGGCGCAGTTAGATACTAACCCTGACTTGGCTGAGGTGCTCGAGGCCTATGTGGGGCGCTTCTGCCGCCTGCAAGATACGGTTGGTGATAAGTTGTTGGTTGCATGGCTCAAGGCTACGCAAGAAAAAGTAGGTGTCGCGATCGATAATCTGGATAGAGCTGAAAAGCTTGGCTATTTGGAAAGCAGTGATACGTGGTTAGAGCTAAGAAGAATTCGGAATCAAATGATTCACGAATACATTGAAGATGCAGGGCAGCTTAGCCAAGCAATTAATCTGTCAAAAGATAATATTCCCCTAATAGTGAACTTTGCTCAAAAGCTAATTAGTGATCTTCAGGGCAGATTTGATATTTGAGTAAAGCTGACACTTTCTCTGTGCAGCAAGCGCTCTGTGTCCTCTATGGTTCATCGGTTTACCCCTTAATTAAAGATCAAAACATAAAAGACGGTTCACCACCGAGGACACAGAGCGGCCTGCGGCCTACACAGAGAAAAGATAAAAGCTTTATTAGATGTGTCTCAATCCCTTCCTCGGTGCAGCGAAGCGCCCGGTGTCCTCGGTGGTTCATCGGTTTATCCCTTAATTAAAGATCAAAACATAAAAGATGGTTTACCACAGAGGGTACAGAGCGGCCTGAGGCCTGCACCGAGAAAAGAAAGCGTTTTCTTAAAAGCGCCTTAAGCACGCTCTCAGTATTTCCCTGTTATACTGACAACACTAAGAATTGTTGAGGGTAGGCTGTGCGGCTAAGTTCATTTCAAGTATCAAAAATTAAAGAATCTGTAGAGGCAGTTTTAGGCGCTGAGGCAGAGGTGATTCTTTTTGGTTCACGAGTAGATGACTCTGCAAGGGGTGGGGATATCGACCTTTTTGTTGAGACGGCGCGACAAATTGAAAATAGGGCGTCGGCCGCTGCTCGAATCGCGGCAAAAATTCAGATGGCAATCGGTGATCAAAAAATAGATGTGATTTTGGTGGATGCTCTAACGCCGTATCAAACTATTCATAAGCAAGCTAAAGCGCAAGGAATAGCGCTCTAAATAAAAAATAGAGAAGGATTATTTTAATGGGTAATAATAAAGACCGTTTACGACACTTGATTAAAGTGGCAGAAAAGGAAGCAAAGCACTTAGAGTTGACGTGGAGCCGCTTAAAATCTGAAGAAGTTAATCCCCAATGGGTTGCTGGTCTTGAAGATGATCTAGATATGGCTGAGCGGGTCGATGCGTTTGTCGCAAGGTTTGGCAGGCTTCAAGATCACTTAGGTGATAAGTGTACTCCCGAGTTATTAAAACAAATGCTTGAAACGCCAAGTTCTGCAATCAATAACTTGGGACGAATGGAAAAGCTTGGATTAATTGCTTCGGTCGAACAGTGGATAGAGGCGAGAAATCTTAGAAATCGTTTGGTTCATGATTATGTAGATGATCATGAAGAGTTTGCGTCTGCGCTTAATCGGGCAATTGGGTTGGTGGATGTGTTGCTGGCTGTCCAGAAATCATACAATAAGCAGGCTCAATCGCTTTTAGCTCTTTAAGGTCAAAACACAAAAGACGGTTCACCACAGAGGGCACAGAGAGGCCTGCGGCCTACACAGAGAAATAAAAATATCAAAGCCGTCATAAGCAAGATCCTATCACTCGTGTTATTCTGTCTATTATCTAGATCATAAAATGACAAAGCCACTGAAACGGTTTAAGCGATATGGAAAACTCCGAGCTGGTTTCTCTAATAAAACAACATCTACCAAGTGTTAAATTGATTTACCTCTTTGGCTCAAGAGCTACTAATGAAGCTCGACCTTCGAGTGACTGGGATATCGCAGTCATGGCAGAGAAAAAAATACCCGTATCTACCTTATGGGAGCTTAAAGAGCTCCTGGCAAATACCTGTTGTGCAGAAGTTGATTTGATTGACTTGCTTCAATCGACCACGGTTTTGAATGTGCAAATTATAGAGCGAGGTCAGTTGCTGTATGATGCTTGTGACGCTGCGATGTCTTTCGAAACGCGTGTTCTCAGCATGTATGGCCGTTTACAGGAGGGGCGTGAAGACATTATGACTGACTTTGTTGCTCAGCTTAAAGGAATGAAGCATGGATGATGTCATACTGAATAAACTCGCAACAATAAAACGGTGTTTGCAGCGAGTTCGCGAGGAATTTACTAGCGAGGCAGAATTCAAACAAAATTACACCAAACAAGATTCTGTCTTATTGAATATTCAAAGAGCGTGTGAGGCGTCAATTGATATAGCAAATTATCTAATTCGTGTGCACCGGCTGGGAATACCTCAGTCGGCACGTGATAGTTTCGATATTCTAGCAGGGGCAAAATTGATTACGGTCGACATCTCTGGCGCGATGAAGCGAATGGTTGGCTTAAGAAATATAGCAGTGCATGATTACCAAACGCTCGATTTAGATATTGTGATTTCAGTAATTGAAAAGCACTTGTCAGATTTCGAAGGTTTTAGTGCAGAAGTTATTTCGGAGTAGTGAGAAGTAGCCCTTAAAGATCAAAACGCAAAAGCAGGTTCACCACAGAGTGCACAGAGAGGCCTGCGGCCTACACAGAGAAAAGATCAAAGCTTTCATTTAGATGTGTCTCAATCTCTTCCTCTGTGCAGCGAAGCGCTCGGTGTCCTCGGTGGTTCATCGGTTTATCCCTTAAAGATCAAACCATAAAAGCTGATTTACCACCGAGATCACAGAGAGGCCTGCGGCCTACACCGAGAAAAGATAATAGCTTTTTAGTGTGTCTCAATCTCTTCCTCTGTGCAGCGAAGCGCTCGGTGTCCTCGGTGGTTCAAGTGTTTGTTCCTTAAAGATCAAAACATAAAAGACGGTTCACCACAGAGGGCACAGAGCGGCCTACGGCCTACACAGAGAAAAGATTAAAGCTTTCATTTAGATGTGTCTCAATCCCTTCCTCTGTGCAGCGAAGCGCCCGGTGTCCTCGGTGGTTCATCGGTTTATCCCTTAAAGATTAAGACATAAAAGCTGATTCACCACCGAGAACACAGAGCGGCCTGCGGCCTGCACCGAGAAAAGATAATAGCTTTCTTTAGATGTGTCTCAATCTCTTCCTCTGTGTAGCGAAGCGCTCGGTGTCCTCGGTGGTTCAAATGTTTATTTCTTAGGGTTCCAAGGAATGACAAACATCAAATAATGTAAACAAATGTTAAAATAGACCACTCCACCAACTAGTAAGCCCCTCCTTTAAATGCTAAATTAGCGCCCATTAAGATGATCGTCATACATGGTCATCACAGTGAAGTACTCTCTAATAATGATGGAATCAGGAATGATCGATACACTCTCTCGCCTAAGGCTCACTGGGCGTGCATTTCTTTTTGTAGTAGCAGCTTTATTCTCGCTTCAATCTTTTGCCCTACAGCCTACACCGGCGCAGCTCGAACAGTTTAAGCGTCTCCCTGCAGCGGAACAGGCTCGTTTAGCACAGCAGTTTGGTGTGGATATTCCCAATGTAAATGCTGCGCAAACGCCTGTGGTTGCACAAACTAACAGCGTCATGCCGGTGGCTCAGCAGCAAGTAGCTGAGTCTGTGGGCGGTGAGATTAACACCAATACTGAAATGGAAGAAGGCAAGCTGCCTGCTTTCGGATACGATCTATTCGCAGGTCAGCCAACGACCTTTGCACCCATTACTGATATTCCTGTTTCATCTGATTACGTACTAGGCCCAGGTGATTCACTAAAAGTGAACCTCTATGGTAAAGAAAGCCAATTCTTCGAGTTGGTTGTTGATCAGGAAGGGCAAGTTTATATCCCTGACTTAGGCCCAATGAGCTTAGCTGGCCTAGACTTCTCTGAAGCCAAAGAAAAAATCAAAAAGACTATTGATCAAAAAATGATTGGTGTTAAAGCCAGTGTTTCGATGGGAAGCTTGCGTTCGATTCGGGTCTTTGTATTGGGTGAAGCTCGTGTGCCGGGTTCCTATGTGATTAGCTCCCTCTCAACCATGACTAATGCACTAGTACTGAGTGGTGGTGTTTCAGAGTTGGGTTCACTGCGTAATATTCAGTTAAAACGCAAAGGTAAGCTTGTTCAATCTCTCGATGTATATGACCTACTGCTAAAAGGTGACACCTCGGGTGATGCTCAGCTTAAATCGGGCGATGTGGTATTTATTCCCGCTGTTGGCCCTCAAGTAGCAATAAAGGGGCAAATTAAACGCCCAGCATATTATGAGCTTAAAGGAAACGGCTCCGTTTCTGATCTTCTCTCTTATTCCGGTGGCATGTTGGCTTCTGCTTACCCTCAAGGCGCGACGCTTGAACGGGTTAATGAGCAAAATGAACGTGAGTTCCTGAATTTAGACTTATCATTAAATGCTGATATAAACCGCACTTTAAAAAATGGTGACCAGATTACCTTACCTAAAATTCTGCCGAAGGTAGAAAATGTCATTAAAGTAGTTGGCCATGCAGAGCGTGCCGAAACGCGCCGTTGGACACCGGGTTTGCGAGTGAGTGATATCATTCAAAGTGTTGAATACTTAAAGCCGGAGCCAGACTTAAATTATGCTTTAATCAAACGCTATTCAAAACCAGAGCGAACCTTAAGTGTTCACGCTTTCAGTATCGCAGATGCATTGAAATCTAAGCAAAGCGAAGCAGACCCAGTACTACAAGACCTAGATGAACTCGTGTTCTTTGGCCTATATGGTGATCGCTCTGAAGAAGTTGTTAAGTTAGTGGAAGAACTGCGTCAGCAAGCAAGTATTTCTACTCCTTCAAAAGAAGTATCGATCGGTGGCAACGTTCGTTACCCAGGTGTTTATCCCTTAGTTGAAAATATGACTGTCGAGAACTTGCTTTCTGCCGCTGGTGGCCTGACAGAAAAAGCTTACCTATCAAGCGCTGAATTGAACAGAACAACCATTAACGAACAGCAAGATAGAATACAAGATAGAAGAATTATTCAACTTTCTGATGCGACCGCCATATCAAGTAAGCTTCAGGCAAGAGACGTACTAACCGTTAAAGCAATTCCAGAGTGGGCAGAGACTAAACAAATTACCTTACGCGGCGAAGTGAAGTTCCCAGGTGTTTATCCCTTCCATAAAAACGACACTTTAGCAGATGTAATTGAACGTGCTGGCGGCTTAACTGAATATGCTTATGCGCCTGGAGCAATGTTTACGAGAGAAGACTTAAAGACTCAGCAGGCGCAGCAGCTAAGAGAAATGCAATCGCGATTAGAGGCTGATATTGCAAAGGCTGAAGTAGTTGCAGCGAATCAAACAACGCTTGATGCAAGTAAAGCTCAGGGCTTAGGAGAGGCTCAGGGTTTATTGGATAAACTCAAGACTACTCCTGCCCTAGGTCGTCTAGTTATTGATCTTGAAAAGGTTATTACAAGGCAAGAAGCTTATTCAATATCGCTTAAGGATGGAGATGAACTATTCATCCCCGAGAGAAAGAGCTCCGTGACAGTTATTGGTGAAGTCCAGCTTCCAGTATCTCAACTCTTTGAGCAAGAGCTAGATTACTGGGATTACATTGAGCGCAGTGGTGGCATGACCGATAAAGCTGATGATGAACGTATTTATATTATTAAAGCTAATGGCGGGGTTCAGATGCCTGACTCGTCTAGTTGGTTTGCAAGTAATGATGCTCAGCTTGCGCCGGGCGATACTGTTGTTGTGCCGCTAGATGCGGATAAGATTGACCAGGTTGTTTTGTGGCGTGATATGAGTCAGATCTTTTATCAGATTGCTTTGGGTGCGGCTGCGGTTGGGAGCTTGTAATTTTTTGGGTGAGTTGTTTGATTGAGCAAACAGAGAAATAGAGATAGTGATGAGAGAATTGCCTAGTAGTACGGGAAAAAGTGACGAAATAGATTTACAAGCGTTGTTAGGTGCTATCTGGCGTGGGAAAATGATAGTGTTGTTGATGACTCTTTTGTTTTCTTGTAGTTCAGTGTTTTATGCTATTTCTTTACCGGATAAATATCGATCAGTTTCTATTTTAGCCCCTGCGAGCGGGTCTAGTTCATCATCTTTATCTCAGTTAGCTGGGCAATTCGGCGGATTAGCATCTTTGGCTGGCGTTAACTTAGGTGGCAATGGTGGTGCCGACAAAGCGACGATAGCTCTCGAGTTGATGAAGACATGGGGGTTTTTAGAGGAATTTATTGAATCTGCTGATATAGCGGCAGAAGTATACGCCGTAACGGGTTGGAATAAATCAGAAAATAAGTTGATCTATGATTTAGATATTTATGACCCTAAAACTAATCAGTGGCTTCTAGATCCCGAAAGTGAAGATAATAGTACCTTTGAGCCGAGTAGTTGGGAGCTTTATCGAGAATTAAGCGGTCGGTTACTTATAAATAGGGATAAGGAAACTGGACTGATACGTATTTCTTTAGAGCACTTTTCGCCACATATCACTAAACAGTGGTCAAATATGTTGGTAGAAAAAATCAATCAATTGATGAAAGAAGAAGATAAAGCCTCCGCAAAGAGGAGTATTAAGTTTCTTAAAAGTCAGGTTGCTAATACTCATGTAGCAGATATGCAGACGGTATTTTATCAACTAATAGAAGAACAGGCAAAGACTTTAATGCTAGCGGAAGTTAGTAATGAGTATGTGCTTAAAACTGTCAGTGCTCCAAAGGTCCCTGAAGTGAAATCAGGGCCTAACCGAGCTCTTATATGTATTGTAGGGTTTATGCTTGGGAGCGGGATAGGAATAATTTTCGTATTGATTCGCTTAAGTTTCAACTCTAGGCGAAAGTCATAGACCGACTTACAAATCAAGAATCACATATAGTATCAAGTTATAATGAAATCAGACAATGTAGTTTATGAAGTAATGAAAAAAGCACCTCAAATATTAGTTGTTATTCCAGCGCGAGGAGGCTCTAAGGGGATTCCTCGTAAGAACTTACGCCCTTTAGCTGGGTATCCATTGATTTATTACAGTATCTCTGCCGCATTAGGGGCAGAGTCTGTAACTGATGTCGTAGTTTCGACTGAGGACGAAGAAATCGCGTTGTTTGCGAAACGGTTTGGGGCATCGGTTGTAATGAGAACCTATGAACTAGCTGATGATACTACTACGTTGGACCCTGTTATTGTCAATGCTGCGATTAATTCTGAGAGTGAACTGCAGCGCAAATATGATTACGTAGTTACGGTTCAACCGACGTCGCCACTCATTCGTTCTATAGACATTGAAAATAGTATTCGTTCAATTACTAAATCCAGTTTAGATACAATAATTAGTGTTGTGGATGATAGGCATTTACGCTGGGGAGTCAATGACGGTCAAACTGTACCTCTCTACAGCGAGCGAGTTAATAGGCAGCAGTTGTCTCCTTGCTATAGGGAGACGGGAGCAGTAGTTGTTTGTAGTCGAGAGCAGCTTGAGAAAGGTACTAGGATTGGTGGTTCTGTAGGTATTTACGAGATTCCTCATGAGTATAGCTTTGATGTTGATGCCTACTCAGATTTTTACTTATGCGAAGCGATGCTAACAAGAAAGAAAATTGTGATTAGTGTTGTTGGTTACGCAGAGGTAGGACTGGGCCATGCTTTTAGAGCAATAATGTTAGCTCATGAGCTGGTTCAGTATGAAGTAGTTTTTGTGTGCGAACAAAAGTCTGATTTAGCTATCCAGTATATTCGTGAATACAATTATACAGTTGTCGTTAGTGATAACGATAAGTTGGCAGAAACAATAATTTCTATTAATCCCGATTTAGTTATCAACGATATTCTAGATACAACTCTAGAGTATATGAACTGCTTGTCTAGATTTGGCGGTAAAGTTGTAAATTTTGAAGACTTAGGCGAGGGAGCCAACTCTGCTGATCTAGTTGTAAATGCGCTATACCCGCATCAGTCATCGGATGAAAAGGTACTAGTTGGAGCCAAATATTTTTGTTTGCGCGATGAGTTTTTGTTTCTCGATGCTCAATCCTCCAGGCTTAGTTCTGGTCAGGTTAATAAAATACTGATTACGTTTGGTGGTGTTGATGAAGGAAATGTTACGAAGAGGGCCCTTGAAGAGCTGGCAAGCTTATGTATCTCAAACAATATTGATATCGATGTGATAACAGGTCCCGGTTATGAGCACTTTGATTCGTTAGAAAAAGTCATTGAAAAGAATGAACGATTGAGATGCAATATTGTTAAGGAAACTAAGAGAATTTCTGAATACATGGTCGATGCAGATTTAGCTATAACTTCAGCTGGACGAACGGTGTTAGAGCTAACGGCTCTCTATGTACCTACAATTGTTATTGCTCAAAATGATAGAGAAATGACCCATACCTTTGCTTCAGAAGAAAATGGAATATGTCATTTGGGGCATCGTAAAGAAATAGTTCATAACTCCATTCTTGATAAGGTAACAACGTTAGTCAATAGCAGCAAAACAAGACAGCTAATGGTCGAGAAGATGAGTGATTTAGATTTAAGAAATGGTAAGTCCAGAGTGATATCCGCTATTAGGGCCTTGATAAGCTAATTGAAGGGAATAAATATGAATAATCAGTTTAAAATTGGTAATGCCCTCGTTGGCGATAATTTAAAGCCTTATATAATCGCAGAGATCGGCGTTAATCATGAAGGCAGTATGGAATTGGCTAAACGTTTGATAGACGAAGCTAAAGCGGGTGGTGCTCATGCCGCAAAATTTCAGTCCTACAAAGCTTCAAAAATTGCTTCTAAACATAGTCCAGCATACTGGGACCAATCAAAGGAACCCACAGATAGTCAATTTAAGCTGTTTCAGAAGTACGATAACTTTGAAACTGAGCAATATGAAGAGCTAGCAGATTATTGTCAGTCTATTGGAATAGATTTTATGTCAACGCCATTTGACTTGGATGCTGTTGATTTCTTAGACCCCTTAATACCAGCGTTTAAAGTTGCTTCAGCGGATATTACTAATGTTCCATTGATCAGAAAGTGTGCTTCAACGGGAAAGCCTCTAATTATGTCAACAGGCGCAGCTACATTACCTGAGATAGAGTTTGCTTTGCAGGTAGCACGGGAAGCTGGTGCAAAAGAGATTAGTTTGCTTCATTGCGTATTGAATTACCCAACACCGATAGACCATGCTCAACTAGGAATGATTACAACGCTAGCTCGAGTATTTCCGGATGTGGTAATTGGGTATTCAGATCATGTGGC
>NZ_LWEY01001546.1:0-1043 GCF_001634935.1 Oleiphilus sp. HI0043
CTTGCATCAGTTTATTCGGTATAGCGAAGAGCAAAACCTGGAACTCAATTACTCACACATTACTAACACACTAGAAAAGCATAAGGGGCAGGACTTTATCCCCTTTAACGATTTCAAGGACTTTGTTCATGACATTTATAGTAAGTCCAGTTGTCCATGGCTAGGCCTTCACTTTGCCCAAAAAATTCAGCTTTCCAGCCATGGCAGCTTAGGTTTTGCCGTTTCTCACGGTATTGACTTAGGCGAATGCCTTGAGCTGATTAGCCGCTATTATCAAACCCGCTTGCAAGCCATCGGAATTAACATTCAAGTTAATGGCGAAGATTGCCTTTTAGAAATTAAAGAAACTTGTACATGGGAGCCCATACGAGAATTACTCTACGAAGTTTTACTCGCGTCTTTACTCAACGTTATAGAGTTTGTAATTGGCAAGGGCGTCGAACAGTGCACCGTTTGCTTCCCCTATAAGGCACCCGCATGGCAAGACAAGTACGTAGAGCTACTGCCTTGCTCTGTTCACTTTGACGCTAAGACTGCCGGAGTCACTATCCCAAAGTCTTTACTTAAGATCACCAGCGTTACGGCAAACCCTCGCTCTGTTGAACTGGCGCGCGCACAATGCGACGAAGAGCTTTCTCGTCTGAACCAATTTGATAGCCTTGAACAAAAAGTTGTCTCGCTTGTTGAACAGGCTCACGATTACTCTTTATCGATAGAAGAAATCGCGAGAAACCTGAATATGTCCAAAAGCACACTCGCGAGAAAGCTAAAAACAGAAAATACTTCTTTTAGTAAGGTCATGGCTAACTTACGAAAAGCTCAGGCAAAAAACTTACTACTGAATACCCAATCAAGCATTGAAGCCATTGCACTGACTCTAGGCTATGATGATGCTTCCAACTTTAACCGTTCATTTAAGCGCTGGTTCGATAGCTCACCATCGCAATTCAGACAAGCTCACAAACAGTCCTTATAAGCCAAGATCTAGTCTTTATTGAATCAAAATGACTACTAGTTGAGCCCAAATAACCTGTTTGCGCTAG
>NZ_LWEY01001547.1:0-1002 GCF_001634935.1 Oleiphilus sp. HI0043
GGTAAATGAACGTCCAGCGTCATCCTTAAGGGATTTGTTTGCTTTAAGTGATTCTGCTAAAGAGATTCCTTTAGACGAAGTAGAGCCGGTAGAGAATATCTTCCCTCGTTTTGACTCGGCAGCAATGTCTTTGGGAGCTTTGTCTCCTGAAGCACATGAAGCACTTGCTGTTGCAATGAACCGTCTAGGTGGCCGCTCTAACTCTGGCGAGGGTGGTGAAGATGCAGCGAGATTTGGTACGGAAAAACGTTCCAAGATCAAGCAGATCGCATCAGGCCGATTTGGTGTAACGCCACACTACTTGCGTAATGCTGATGTCTTGCAGATCAAAGTTGCCCAAGGTGCGAAGCCCGGTGAAGGTGGTCAGTTACCAGGTGGTAAGGTAAATAACCTGATTGCGACATTAAGATATTCGGTGCCAGGTGTGACCTTGATTTCACCGCCACCGCATCACGATATTTATTCTATCGAAGACTTGGCGCAGCTAATCTTTGATTTGAAGCAAGTTAATCCAAAGGCATTGGTTTCTGTGAAACTGGTATCTGAACCGGGTGTTGGTACTATCGCCGCAGGTGTTGCCAAGGCTTATGCTGATTTGATTACAGTTTCCGGTTATGACGGTGGCACGGCTGCAAGTCCGCTAACCTCTATCCGATATGCGGGTTCTCCTTGGGAGCTTGGTTTGAGCGAGGCTCACCAGACTCTGCGCGGCAATGACTTGCGTGGCAGCGTC
Source organism: Oleiphilus sp. HI0043 (assembly GCF_001634935.1). Lineage (NCBI taxonomy): Bacteria > Pseudomonadati > Pseudomonadota > Gammaproteobacteria > Oceanospirillales > Oleiphilaceae > Oleiphilus > Oleiphilus sp. HI0043. The sequence goes on from NZ_LWEY01001547.1 coordinate 734, forward strand.
CGTCTGCAAACCGATGGCGGTTTAAAGACAGGTCTGGATGTTGTTAAAGCGGCGATACTGGGTGCCGAGAGTTTTGGTTTCGGTACCACGCCTATGGTTGCTTTGGGTTGTCGTTATTTGAGAATTTGTCATTTGAACAACTGTGCGACGGGTGTTGCGACTCAGAACGAATTACTTCGTGATGAGTACTTCAACGGTACCGTAGAAATGGTAATGAACTTCTTCCGCTTTGTTGCGAAAGAAGCGCGTGAGTGGATGGCTAAGCTAGG
>NZ_LWEY01001548.1:0-901 GCF_001634935.1 Oleiphilus sp. HI0043
AGTCAGACTACCTGCTTTTGTGATGATTATTGCTTCGCTAGTGACTTGTGCTGAGTTATTGATGCAAGCCTTCACTTATGAATTGTATGAAATTCTTGGAATCTTTATCCCATTAATCGTGACTAACTGCGCAATCTTAGGTCGAGCCGATGCATATGCATGTAAGAACCCTGTATTGCCAGCCGCAACAGATGGTTTGATGATGGGAGTAGGCTTTACCGTGGTATTGGTATTGCTGGGCGCCATGCGTGAACTCATTGGTCAAGGAACCCTGTTTACCGGAATGAACCTGATCTTTGGTGATATGGCTCTGGCTTGGGAAATTCAGGTTTTCGAAGATTACCCTAACTTCCTGTTTGCTATTTTGCCTCCGGGAGCGTTTGTTGGAATGGGTTTAATCATTGCGCTGAAGAATATCATTGATCAACGTGCAGCGGCAGCAAAAGCGAAAACTGAAACAAAGAAAGAAAAGGGCAGTAAGCGGGTTCGTGTAACCGGCAAGATTGCTTAGCCTATAACGGGGAAGGTGCTTAGATAGTGCAGTTGACACGACACAGCATTTCAGCTGTATCGTGCGTACTCTATCAACTTAAGCGGTAAATCGCTTCAGGCCTTTCATTAGACCGTCAGTAATATTCGAAAACTCATCTTTTGCTTTCTTAACGACAAGCTCAGAAATTGCTGCAGTTTCTTGATGTTTGCTTTCTTCTTCAGCGCTTACTTGATAAGCAGGAAGACATTCTTGCATTGCTTTGGCAGCCTCAGAACGGGGCTTTAGTCCATACCATTCACAGATCTTCTCTACAGATAAACGGAAAGCTTGTTCCTCGCCGTGGACGGCTATGGAGATAGTGGTGCGTTTTATTTCATCTTCCCAAGGTACGTTAATACGCAGCTCAAA
>NZ_LWEY01001549.1:0-906 GCF_001634935.1 Oleiphilus sp. HI0043
TAAGGCAACAAAATTTATAGGTAATTCTGAAGAATCTATAAAACGACTTAAATTGTAGTAGGTCTTTACCCAAAGTCTGATCTGGTTGATGAAAGTATGTTCCGAATTGCCGAGACATATTTTGATTTGGGTATGTTTGATAAAGCTGAAGCGCAGTATAAGAAAGTACTGGCTTTTACAAAAGATTCTACCTTCCATCATAGAGCAAACTTTAAGTTAGGTTGGGCTGTTTTTAGACAGGACAGGTTTGCCGACTCAGCAGTTCATGCTAGTAAGGTATTAGATAAGTACCCTGAGCTAAGGAATGCAATCGGGTACGATACCTTGGGCCTCAAGGATCAAGATATTGTTGACGATACCTTCCGACTTTTCTCTACTATGTTTTCTCAAGACAGAAGCGGCGAGAGTATTGAGGTGCTACAACAGAGTATCGGGCATAAGGACTATGCATATTTGCTTTATGACTCCTTATTTCGATTCCACCTAAGATCTGAGCGATTTCGTGATGCGGGTCTCGTAGCCAGGGGCTTTACCGATAACTATCAAATGAATTTTGATGCTTATCGAATGGCACAAAATGAAATACAAACCTATCGTCGTGGTAATTTCGATATTCTAGAATGGGAAGCGAAAGAAAATTTTGTAAAGAATTTCGGTGTTCATAGCCCTTATTGGAAAACGCTTGAACCCTCTCAATTAGAGATTGTCAGACCTTTGCTTGTTGAGGCCCTAGATGAGTTGGCACACCTATATTATGTAAGAATGCAAACGGCTTACGCCAAAGACTCCGAAGTTAAGAGTGAGCCTGCTGAAATTTCAGCTAAAGCGTCAAGCTATTATGTATTTGGTAAGCAGGCTGCAGACTATTACGAAGAGCTGGTTCTCACGCGAGGTCAAGATCGCTAT
>NZ_LWEY01001550.1:0-884 GCF_001634935.1 Oleiphilus sp. HI0043
AAGTGCATCAAATACGCGCTAAACAATATTAAGCCTACAAGGAAGTTAGTTTTTCCTTAATCGTAAATTTATGGGGAGAGTCTATCAGCTCGACAATGTGGTCAGCGAGCACGTTTGCTTTAACTGGTAGGGTGAGCCAGCCCGCCAGAATTTGTAGGTGTTTTTCATTCTTATCGCTTGGCAGGGAGTGAGGGTAGTGAGCACTCACGCCCAGACAAATCGCATTGGCTTGCAAGGGCGATTCAATAAACTTATTTAGCAGTCCGCTTTCGGCAACGCTTCCTTTTCCGTCAGGCTCAAGATTGATAATAATTGCATCGAACTTCCTATTTTGAAGATATTCTTGGGCTATTTGGGCTGAGGTCGTGGTAAAAACCAAATAGCCCCGTTGTTCCATTTCGTCGACCATGCCGTGAAATATATCGATACCGTAAGTACCGATGATAAGAATCTCTTTCGCTTTTTCCTGCATAATTTCTACCTTAGAAATATCGGAGTCAAAATACTAGCTGGCCCGAATTATTAAAAACCGGACCAAGCTAGTATAGCAAAAATAGTTAAGAATTCATTTTATAGCTGTCTTTCTTCGCATAGGCAAAGTCGTTCAGAACTTTTTCAAAGCGCCTCGAATAAGCCTTTGGCTTGCTTAGCATCAGCTGACAGAAAACTTGCTGAACCTTTGTGTTGCTAGTTTTAGAGTAAAGTTGAAGTGCATATTTTGAGAAGTCTCTGACCATAAAATCAAATATTTGATCAATTAGGTCATCGTCAATTTCATTCAGATCCCAGCTTTCTAAAATCAACTGGCCGTAAGCGACCAAGGTAAATAACTCACCGACAATGAGTAAAAAGTCGATGTCCTTAATTTGCATCTTATTTGGGCG
>NZ_LWEY01001551.1:0-1417 GCF_001634935.1 Oleiphilus sp. HI0043
ACCACTTTGCTTATATACTTCCAGCAACTTCAAGCGCAAGTCTGTTCTAACAGGTTCTTCTGAAATTGCACTTTCAAGAACTGCTGCAGCCTGATCCAGTCTGCCATAGGCAATGTAAACATCAACTTCAGCGATTACATCCTCATTTTCCTCGCCAGAGACGGCAGGCTCTTCTTCAGCAAATAAGTCTTCATCTATGTATTCGTCATCATCTTCAAGAGGGCTATCTAAAGATTCAACTTGCATGCCGTCTTCTTCAGCATCCTGATAATCGTCTTCCGACGATAGCGCATCTTCGCCCTCTTCTTCATATTCAATTTCGTCACTATCGTGCATTGCCTGAAACTCTTGCTCACGCTTAGCGTTATTACGCGAAACCAACCAGAGGACAAACACAACCAGCACAACAACTAGAACAGCAATTGATAAGTAGAGAGGATTACCAACGATCACTTCGATAATGTTCTGCTCAGCCTTAGCTGGCTTGCTTACAGGCATTTCAATAGACTTAGCCTTTTCAACTGCTGGCGATTTCTCAGCAGGTTTCATGCTCTCGGCCTGACCTGCTTGCTCAGTCTTTGGCATCGCTGCAATTTGCTCAGTACTTTCCTTAGCTTCAGCCATAGCGTCTTTTGCGGCTACCGTCTGATCAGAAGCCTCAGCAGCATTTTCAGCAACTGCGTCAGGCATTGCCATCAGCTTATCAGCCTCAGATAGCTCCTCAGTTTCCTGCGCAGCCTTCGCTTCCGCTAGCTCATTGACTCGCATTTGCGTCTGAATATTTGCTAGCTGATCATTCTTTAATGTAAGGAGTCTTTGCAAGGTTTGTAGCTGTTCTTCTAAGTCAGAAACACGACTATTTAACTCTTTATTCTCGATACTCGCTTTATCCAATTTTTCTAGCGTAATCGCTAGCTTCGGATCAGTCTCTTTACCGTTACTGCCGCCTGTTGCAGAGCTACCAGAGTTAGCACTGCTAGCACCGTCGTTTGTCTTTTCAGCAACAACAAGCTTGAGTTCATCACCAGCCCGCTTAACTGCTGGCTGATTAACGTCAGTTTTCGGTGCTTGGCTTGAAGCTACCGACTTCGAGCGTTTGCCTCTCGCAGACTCGTTCTGCGAAATAACTTCTTCTATTGCCTGATGCGTTGAACGCTGCTTAATCTGCTCAAGGCTGGGCAAACGTAGAACCTGACCTGCCTTCAATTTATTGATATTACCCTGAATGAAGGCACCTGGATTTAGGTCCTGAATAGCCAACATAACCTGCTGAGGGCTAACACTTCTATTTGGCCGCGCCTTGATTGCGATATCCCATAACGTATCAGAGCTACCAGTTGGGCCGTACTCACCACCTGAAATACCAGTCGAAGGGTTAGCAACAGAACGGCGACTTACCGGTGCAGGCTCTGGTACA
>NZ_LWEY01001552.1:0-1227 GCF_001634935.1 Oleiphilus sp. HI0043
CGTCAACTGTATAGCAATGAAACAAGTCATGCTGCATTTGGCCGCTTANCTGAGTTTGGACAGATCATCGGCCAAATGCAGCATGACTTGTTTCATTGCTATACAGTTGACGCGCATACGATTCAGCTTATCAAGAACCTGATTCATCTTGACTACCCTGAGGCAAAAAAAGAGTTTCCACTTGCCTGTCGTTTATACCGTTATATCCCTAAACGTGAAATCCTTTATACTGCTGGTATCTATCACGACATTGCTAAAGGGAGAGGCGGAGACCATTCCGAACTTGGCGCCATCGATGTTGAAAACTTCTGTCAGAACCATCATTTTAGCGAGCGCGATACACGACTCACTTCCTGGCTGGTCGAAAACCACTTACTAATGTCTATGACAGCGCAGAAGAAAGATATTGATGACCCTGAAGTTATTCATCAGTTTGCGCAACTAATTCCTAGCCTTACTCACCTTGAGTACTTATATATTTTGACTGTCTGTGATATTTCTGCGACCAATCACACCTTGTGGAACAGCTGGCGCGCGACACTGATGCAGCAGTTATATATCGAAACCAGGCGCGCAATACGTCGCGGCACAGATAAGCCTGTTGATCGCAATGACTGGATAGAAGCCACTAAACGCGAAGTCCGAACCCTACTCATCGATAGCGGCTATACCACACCCGAAATCGATGCTTTATTGGAATCCTTTGAAGACGACTACTTCCTTCAAGATTCAACCGCCGACATTGTCTGGCAAATCTCTGAAGTACTTAATCATGGCAGCTCAAGTGAACCACTGATCATCATTCGCGACACCCAAACCATGCAAGGTGACGGTTTCAGCCATGTTATGGTTTATGTACGTTCCAAAGACGATCTATTTGCCGCCACCACCGCTGTACTTGAGCAGCTGAACCTTAACGTCTTAAATGCCCGCATAAGCGCATCAAGAGGTGAGTTCAATTTGAGCCACTTTATTGTTACCGATGCGCACAACATGCCCTTAGCAAACGATGTAGAACGAAAAGAGCAAGTTCGCTCACGCTTGATAGAAGAGCTCGACGACCCGGAAGACTACCCCGAGATAATCAGCCGCCGCACGCCGCGCCAACTGAAGCATTTTGCCTTCCCGACGGAAGTGACTTTCAGCAATGACATGATTAATCAGCGTACCGTGATGGAGGTTGTAACGCCTGACCGTCCAGGCCTACTCGCACGGATTGGTCAGGCA
>NZ_LWEY01001553.1:0-2110 GCF_001634935.1 Oleiphilus sp. HI0043
GACGCAAACCCAGATATTCCCCTAGATACTAGCCCGCCATCAGTGGGACGCCTGGAGTGGGAACATATCCAACGCGTGCTTAATGAGCATGATGGCAATATCTCTGCAACAGCTAATGCTCTGGGAATGCATCGACGGACTTTGCAACGCAAGCTACAGAAACGCCCTTCATCAAAATAAGTCATTAACATAAAGCCAAAACATATCTGAACTTGAACTAAACCCAAACTATACCCCAAAGTAGGTGCGACAATTTGTCACTCCTTTGCACCCTTACTTCAGCGTAAAATTTCACGCAATTAATGATTTTGCGCATCAAGGAGTGCATAGATGAAAGCAGTTAAGACCCTCGCATTTAGTTTGAGTTTAGTTGCAAGTGCTTGTTTAATGAGTGCGTGTAGTGATAGCAACAATTCACAAAAAAATGATTATGAGCTTTCAGAAAGCTTTAAAGTTACCTATTTATCCGAGATGGCTCAAGTTGGTAAATCCAACCTAAAAATCGAAATTACCGATTTGGATGGCACCCCTATGGAAGGGCTTTCTCCTACCTTAAGCCCACTAATGGAAATGTCTACACATAACCATAGCACGCCTTATGGCTCTTTCACCGAAAGTGACGAAGCAGGAATCTATAACGCGACAATCTACTACCTCATGGCATCAGGCCCTGAGATGGGTACTTGGTACCTTGATATAGGTTTACCTTATGATGAAAGCGTTACCTTTCAGCCAGATGTAATGATGGCAATGGGAGAGACAGCCCGCGCTAATCTAAAGAGCCAAACTGATACTATTGCAAATATGATGGGCGGAGAAGAAAAACGCACCTACATTCTATTCAATGATGGCCTATCAGATGGAGATAGCGGTCATGACTTCAGTGTTTTTATCACTACCAAGGAAAGCATGATGAGCTTTCCGGCAATTAGCGCTGGGCAAATACTCAATGCAGACTCCGACTATGAGCTTACGATCTCTAGCATCACCGTAGCAATGTCAACAGACCCAAGTGATGGTGACAGCTGGGTCACAGCATCCAATGAGGGAGAAGGTATTTGGACCGCTGAAGGCCTGACGGGCCTTACTGACGGAGAAGCCGGCTCTATCTATGTACGCCTATCGGTTAACGGTGAACAAAAAACCGACGATGGCAACATTCCTGATGGTGAATATGATGAAGCAGAGTTCGTCGTGACGCCATCTAACACGATGATGGGGATGTAAATATCTTTAGAAAGATATCTATTTGCATGAAGAATAAAGCCTTTCTGTTTTTTCTCAGTACACAGCTCCTTGTGCCACTGAATCTTTGGGCTGCATCCTGTTGTGGCGGCGGGTCAGCCTCTTCTTTAATTCTGCCAAAAGGTGCGCGCATGATGTTTGATACATCATTCTCGCACGAGAACTATAAGGGCTACTGGAACTCTGAAGGAAAGCATCAGGATGACCCTGTTGGCTCTGACTTAAACCAGTACCGAAGTAGTCTTGGTATCGCTTATCGGCTTGCCAACCGCTGGCAGGCAAGCCTCCAAATTCCCTATGTATGGAATGACAATACCTACACTGGAACAGAGTCTAAAGTCGACAACATTGGTGATACGACCATAGGGCTATGGTACGAGACCTTTGACGATATTAAATGTGTCTGGAAAGTCACCAACTGGCGAAGCCTGATTCCAGCAGTATACCTGGGCAGCACCTTAACCCTGCCGACGGGTAAATCTGCATACTCTGGTGAAATTGATAACAGCTTCGATATCACGGGCCGGGGCGTCTACCGCCTGGATGCTAATCTGCTTGTCGACAAGACTATTTATCCCTGGAATATGACCTTGAACATGTCCTATGGAAAATATATTGAACGTCCTGTTAACGAAGACTCTAGCGGCTTTATCGACCCCTATGATCTGCAATTAGGTAAGCGCCTGTCAACAAGCCTGGCTTTTGGTTATACGCATTTTTTAGACTCAATGGACACGCTTACTGTGACCACATCCTATAATGATTTACGCGAAAAGGTCGGTGAAATTGATGGGAATAAAGACAGCTCCCTTCCTGGTTTTCAAAAGCAGTCGCTGGGATTAAGTATTGCCTATTCAACAGTCGC
>NZ_LWEY01001554.1:0-1738 GCF_001634935.1 Oleiphilus sp. HI0043
CTGCCGCTGATTACCACTAACTGTGCAGTATTGGGTGTGGCGCTGTTAAACATTAAAAAGCAGAACGGCTTTGTTGAGTCGATTATGTATGGCTTTGGTGCCGCGCTTGGTTTTTCCTTAGTGCTCATCCTATTTTCAGCAATGCGAGAACGTATTGCTGTGGCTGATGTGCCAACGCCTTTTAAAGGTTCAGCTATTGGTATGATCACGGCGGGGCTGATGTCTCTCGCTTTTATGGGCTTTACTGGTTTGGTGAATATCTAGATGAGTATTGTTATTACCGCCATTGTCGCGCTATTAGCGCTAGCTGTTGTTTTTGGCGCATTACTGGGTTTTGCTTCCGTCAGGTTTAAAGTTGATGGCAACCCAATCGTTGATCAGATCGACGGTTTATTACCTCAGACTCAATGTGGCCAATGTGGTCACCCAGGTTGCCGACCTTATGCTGAGGGTATTGCTGCGGGCGAAGATATCAACAAATGTCCTCCCGGTGGCGAAGCGACTATTCAGGCCCTGGCCGATTTATTAGACGTTGAACCGATGGCCTTGGATGCTGAGCACGGTGAAGAAAAAGCCAAGCAGGTCGCAGTAATTCGTGAAGATGAGTGCATAGGCTGCACTAAGTGTATCCAGGCGTGTCCTATCGATGCGATTTTAGGGGCGGCTAAGCACATGCATACAGTTATTGAATCTGAATGTACTGGGTGTGATTTGTGTGTAGAGCCTTGCCCGGTAGATTGTATCGATATGGTGCCAGTAGATAAGGGGCTATCAGCATGGCATTGGGACTTACCCAAGCCTGTACATATTATTGCTACGGATAAGTCTCAGCCTGTGGAGGTGCAGTCTGTATGAGTGCCATGACACAGAACAATACACAGATCATTGCCACGAGTGGACGTTCCTTATCAGACTTTCATGGTGGTATTCACCCGGCGGAAATGAAGTCGCTATCGAGCGAGACAGCGATTACTGAGGCGGGCATTCCGCCACTACTTGTTTTACCTTTACAGCAACATATTGGTCAAGCCTCCAAGGTCTTGGTTGAAGTGGGTCAACAAGTAAAAAAAGGCCAGTTATTGGCTGAAGCAGACGGTTATATCAGTGTCGGCTTGCATGCACCCAGCTCAGGTGTGGTAGAAAGTATTGCTGAGCAAGTTGTGGCGCACCCTTCTGGTAATTCAGATTTATGTATTACCTTGAAGACAGACGGCCAGGACCAGTGGTGTGAATTGGATGCGAGTGAGGATTACTTATCTCTGGATGCTGACACAATAAGAGCGAAAGTTCGTGCTGCAGGGATTGCCGGAATGGGCGGAGCTGGTTTCCCAAGTGATGTGAAGCTTAACCCTCCAAAAGGTGCAGACATTTCTACGCTTATTCTGAATGCGGCAGAGTGTGAACCCTACATTACCTCAGACGACAGATTGATGCGTGAGCGGGCTGATCAACTTGTTGAAGGGCTTCGATTGCTGATCAAAGTGCTTCAGCCGAAAGAGTGTTTGATTGGTATTGAGGATAATAAACCTGAAGCGATTCGTTCTCTTCAGCAAGCTTTGGCGAGTATTGAAACCGGCAACTGCACCATTGAAGTTTGTGTTGTGCCAACCAAGTACCCCTCCGGTGGTGAAAAACAGCTGATAAAAATCCTTACCGGGAAGGAAGTGCCGAGTGCTAAGATTCCTGCGGATATTGGTGTGGTTTGTCACAACGTAGGTACAGTCGTTGCAATGTATCG
>NZ_LWEY01001555.1:0-1047 GCF_001634935.1 Oleiphilus sp. HI0043
GTAAGAGATAATGATGAAGTTCTTTCTTTCCAGCTTGTTACTACTAAGCAGCCTATCCTGCATTAGCTTTAGCACACATTCCTTTGAATTGGTTCCTCATAGCGCCACCTATAGCGCTAATATAAAAAAAGGAATCAAAATCAAAGGCAAGGCTGCTAGACATCTGAAGAAAATGGATGAAAACCGCTGGCACTATAGTTTTAATGTCCGCTCTTTTGTAGCCGATATAAACGAAAGCACCCAGTTTACTTTCGAAGATGGCCGCCTTTTACCACAAGGCTACAACTATAGACTTAGCCCCATGTTTGGCCGAGATAGAAAAGCTAAGGTCCATTTCGACTGGCAGGCAGATATGGTTAATGGTCGTAGCAAAGGCGCAGACTGGGAAATTACGGGTATACCCAGTAACACCTACGACCGCCTTAGCTATCAGTTGCAACTTCTACGAGAGCTAGACAGTCCCTCTCCTCGTCTGGATTTCCAAATAGCACATAAGAAAAAACTTAGACCCAGCACGTTCGTAAAAACCGGTGAAGAATTAATTACTACAAAGCTTGGTGAGGCCAAAGCGCTGGTCGTAAAAAAGGTTCGCGCAGATGACAGCAAACGCCAGACCTACCTATGGGTTTCAGAGAAATACCCTATGCTTCTTCTCAAGATGACACAGATCGAGAAAGATGGAGAAGAGTATGAAATACATCTAGAGACAGCTAACGTTAACGGCACAGAAGTTACATTTAAATAGCCAAGGGCGAAGCGTATGAACTACGAGACAGCAAAACAGTACTTACTATCAAAACCTGAAGCCAGAGAAGACTACCCTTTTGGCCCAGATGTTATGGTTCCGAAAATTAAGGCTAAGATGTTTGCTACGCTTGGCGTTAATGACAACATTGCCCAAATGAACCTAAAGTGCGACCCAGATCAAGCAAACGAGCTACGCGACCTTTTTGAAGCCGTAAAGCCCGGTTACCACATGAACAAACTCCACTGGAATACCGTAATTCTTGACGGAAGCATCCCTGTCGGTGAAATTGAACGAATGAT
>NZ_LWEY01001556.1:0-1401 GCF_001634935.1 Oleiphilus sp. HI0043
ATCCCCTTTCAAAACCGCTCAATTGACGCTTGATTTAGACTTGGCTGCCTCAAATACTATTGAGTCTTTCGAGCCACCCTTAGTAACTGTAGAGCCTTTCATGGTCGGCAGTACCGAGCTGGATATCGATAGGGAACATCGACTAAGGGGTTTACTCGAAAGTGTTGATCTGGCCACTAATACCATCGACATGAAACTAATTCCGATGCGCTTACGTCGCGGAACCTTTGGCGATTTCAACTTCCATGTCGATGACAATACACTGTATGAGATTGATGGCGTTGAGTACACGTCTGAAGAAGGCTTAAGCTTACTAGCAGAACAAGCTGAGGGGACCCCTCTTATTGCTTTTGGTGGCCCTTCAGAAGAAGGTGAGCAACGCTACTTGGCAACACAGGTACTCGCCGGTAACAGTGTTCCTTGGGCTGAACAAGATGTATTGAAAGGCATCATCACTGCACGCAGTGACTCAAGCATTTCGATTCAAGGTGCAGTCGTCGAGACTGGCGACCAGGCGGCTCACTTTCAGACAGAAGTCACACTGGCGGTTACTGAAGATACTGTTGTCACAGGTTATCGCTTAGGTGATGCCAGCATCGCCAATTTATCGGTAGGGCAACGAATACTAGCGTTGGGTGAATTTAACGCTGACAATAATGAATTCGATAGTAGTCAAGGCCATGTCAGAATGAAGCTCAATGCCATTGTGGGCGAAGTGGTGCAGGCATCTCCTTTGGAGTTGGATCTTAGCCATATCAACAAACGACCAATTGATCTTTTTGACTTTAGTGGCACAGGCCTTGATGCGGCTAATGATGCTTCACCTGAACAGTATGAAATCAACAGCTCTACACTGGATATTAGCGCTATCGAAGAAGATGAGTGGATGCAGGTACGCGGTTACCCCAGTTCTTTCGGCTCATCACCATCAGACTTTGACGCCTTAAGCATTATCAACCCGGACTTTAGCTCCCACCCTGCCCGAATGTTCGCTTTATGGCAGTCGCCTAGTACGACAGGGCTAACAATTGAGTCGAGTGAAATCGTATTATCACTTGAAGATGCTAGAACAAAGCTACACTTGAAAGGTATCCCCGGCTCAAGCCAGTTAAGCTTCTCTCCTGAAAAGCTTGTTAGTACTGCTGAAGAAGGACGTTTCAGTATTTTGATTCGCGGTGAAGGCGTCCATATGTTTACGGATTTTGACAGCTTTATTGGCTCGGCAAGTGAGTATCTACAAAATGGCCTTGCAGTGCATCAGTTAACTGCAACGGGGCAGTATACCGACAGCCTTAAGTCACTAGACGTAAATTATGTGACGCTACGTTTAAGCGAACCGCAGGACCTAGAGCAAGATCAGGAATAGAAAGAATTGGACTACACGACCATTCGTGTAGTCCA
>NZ_LWEY01001557.1:0-1024 GCF_001634935.1 Oleiphilus sp. HI0043
CGTGGGATGGAACAAATAGCAAGGGGGAGCAGATGCCCTATGACAATTACACGATCGCTGCTGAATCGAATCAAGGAGGAGATGTAAGTCAAATTACGACCTTGCTTTCCGCCAATGTGAGTAGCGTATCGATCGGGACTGGTGGTGCCATTTCGCTTAACTTAGCCGGTATGGGCGCTATTCCTTTAGAAGATGTTAGAGAGATTAACTAGGCATGAGTATGTGTCTGGCGTGCGAAATAATTGTAATCATTACGACAAAAAGAATCAGAAGAGAGGTGTAGTATGCCGTTTAACGTTGCATTAGGTGGGTTGAGAGCATCCTCCACGGACTTGGAAGTTACGGGTAATAACATTGCGAACGCGAGTACTGTTGGTTTTAAGCGTTCGCGTGCCGAGTTTGGTGATGTTTATTCCAATAGTTTTTTCGGCAGGGGGGCTACCTCAACGGGAGACGGTGTCGCAGTACAAAATATTCGACAGATGTTTGGTCAGGGTAACGTAAGCCTTACTGACAATAACCTGGACTTAGCAATTACCGGAAAAGGCTTTTTCGTGCTTAGTGATCAGGGTGAGGCCAAATATTCGCGTGCTGGTCAGCTAGGTGTGGATAAAGATGGTTTCATGGTCAATAACACGGGTATGCGTGTCCAGGGCTTTCAGGCTGATGAAGGTGGGACGGTATCGGGAGTTCTGGGTGATCTGGTTGTTGATGCGAATGATCTGCCTCCATCAAGATCAACTAATGTCGAAGCAGCTTTGAATCTGGATTCTTCAGAAGAAGCTTTGACTCAGAGTGGCACAACGATTAACTCGAACGGTGCAACGGATGTTGGTGTAGCACAAGCAGGAATTGTGAATGGCTATGCGAGTCAGGATATCGAAGTGACCTTTCCGGATGGCACGTCGCAGACCATTACAACGACTGCGGAATCAACTGCCGGGGCAATTGCATCTCAGTTTTCGCTTTTAGAAGGTGTGGATGCGACTGCTAGTACCAGCTCTACAATAACCTTAGCTGGATA
>NZ_LWEY01001558.1:0-635 GCF_001634935.1 Oleiphilus sp. HI0043
GATACAAGCTTCGATTTAATCAGGCGCTCTTAAATCAAAACCAACAAGCCTTTATCGAAGAGGTTGTACCTCACGAATGTGCACACCTCATCGTCTATCAGTATTTTGGTCGCTATCATGAAGGCAAGAAGGTAATGCCGCATGGACGACAGTGGAAGCAGGTTATGTCAGAAGTATTTAATGTTGAGCCAAAGGTAAGGCATAACTTCTCAAGCGCGAAAAGGGCACGACGAACCTTTGCATATATTTGTGCATGTCACGATCGAATTCATGATTTGAGCGCAATTCGACACAATAGAATCGTAAGAAGTGATGCAAGATATGTATGCAAAAGCTGTAAGGAAAGCTTGAGAATTAAATAGGCCAAAGTGAATGAGGCCAGGCAGTTCTTATTTAAGAGGAGCTTGTCGTTAGCGAGCGATCTGACGCCAGTTAACGACAAGGCGACTAAAGAATTTACTTCTCTAGATATTGAAGCTTGTTAGGAACACCGTCCCACTCTTTAGCATCTGGAAGCGGGTCTTTTTGCTCGGTAATGCAGGGCCAAGTCTGACATAGCTCGGCGTTTAGCTCGATATACTGCGTCTGGTCGGCAGGCAATTCGTCCTCAGAAAAGATTGCATCAGCTGGGCATT
>NZ_LWEY01001559.1:0-1079 GCF_001634935.1 Oleiphilus sp. HI0043
TGATGCGGCAGGCTTGGCAATATCAACACGCTTTGACTCACAAGTTAGAGGACTCAACGTTGCCATAAGAAACGCGGGCGATGGCGTATCACTTTCTCAAACAGCTGAAGGTGCATTAGGATCAATTACCAATAACCTGCTTCGTATCAGGGACCTAGCACTTCAGTCAGCAAACGGAACAAACAGTGCAATCGATAGACAAGCACTGGACCAAGAAGTTCAACAATTAAAAGCTGAAATAGAACGCGTGTCTCTGCAAACAAACTTTAATGGCACCAACTTGCTCGATGGGTCTTTCTCCGGTGTCACATTCCAAATCGGCTCAAATGAAGGTGAATCTGTTACCGTGAGCATTGAGGGCGCTACAGTTGACAAGCTTGGCGCAGCACAAACTGACGGCGTCAGCTCAGACCAACAAGGTGGCACAACACAAGCAATTGCAGCATTGGCCGCAGGTGACTTAGTTATTAATGGTATTGCAGTTGGTGCTTCTAGCGGTGTAGACGATGCCTTCTCTAGCTCAGACCGAGACAAGAGCGCAATCGCCAAAGCAGCCGCAATCAATAAGGTAGCGGATATTACAGGCATTGAGGCAAAAGTTGGCAGCACTCGCGTAAGCGGTGGTGAAGGAACGTTCGACAACACTGCATCATCTGGGCAAGTTGCCATTAATGGTGTCGACATTGATGTTGCTGCCAGCGACTTACTCAGCGACGAAGCAAACCTTCAAAACATCGCAAACGCAATTAACGAAAAATCCGGGCAAACAGGTGTAGTTGCTGCCTTTAATGGTCGCGCAGACACTGGTATATCGTTATCAGCAGAAGATGGCAGGAACATCGAATTAGCTATAGGAACAACAGCCGGAACCATCACAGATTTAAATGATGTTGGCCTAGCTGGTGCGGCAACTTACTCTGGCTCATTTTCCTTAGTATCTTCCGATGGAGGTCCAATTGAAATCGACACAACAACTGGTGATATTGAAAATGCTGGCTTAGCTGTTGGCAAATTCAGCGGCACTAACAGTGGCGCCATTGGTCAAGCCGTTACAAACACCACATTTGTTACTGGAGATC
>NZ_LWEY01001560.1:0-1581 GCF_001634935.1 Oleiphilus sp. HI0043
CTCGTCACTGACATAGTCTCCGGTGATAAGTGTACCAGGATGGTCAGGCTCAAAAGTATTCTTAACTCTTAAAGGAATACGGTTACTACGTAAACCCTTGGCCGCTTTAGGGTGAATAGCTTCCATTCCCAGGTTAGCTAACTGATCGGCAACATCATAGTTTGTCCGTCCGATAGGAATAGCATTTTCTTCACCAACCAAACGAGGATCAGCCGTGCTCAAGTGAAATTCTTTATGGATGATGGTTTCACGCGCTTCGGTCAATACAGCGATGCGGCTAAAGGTCATTTCACTATAGCCACGGTCAAAAGTAGACATCAAGCCTTCCTCGCTATGCGCATAACCCGTCGCGATAGGTATCTGACTTGCCAAATCCAAGCCTTGAAACGCTTCAACGATCCGCTCATCCAAAGAGGTATGCTGTGCCGCGCGCCAGCCAGTTAAATCAACAAAACAAGCATTGAAACCGTCACGTTCAAGAAGCTTTGCAGTGTTCCAAGCGCTATGAGCCTCACCGATACTCGCCAACATTTCCCGAACAGTCGCCAAATGTGCGGAAAGCTCAAAATGCCCGTGTTGACAAAGTCTTTGAAGATCAACAAGACACTGCTCTGCATCATCCAGACGCTCGCCAATAAAACTATTCGCCTGCTGCAAAAGCTCACCTTCACCAAATAAGCCTGCGTTTATGGCCTGCATATCAGCTTTCACTTGCTGCAGCGCCTGGTGCCAACTCTTGTCTTTCAAGCCGTTGGCAAATAACGCATAGATTCCTGGCTGGCTAGTCTTTTTGTGCTCTAACAAAGCGTCTGTCATGCCGCCATACGCTGAAACCACAAATACACGCTGATAGATCGTATCCTCTCTTGAGGGTTTGCTGATTATATTATCGCGAATAGCGACATAATCACTCATTGACGTTCCACCGATCTTTTCAACACTATGCGATTTCATAACACCCTTCTATCACCAACACGCTTTAGAGAACTAGCCTGTAAAAAACGCGCTATTTTACGCCATTAACGAAATTTGTCTATCTGCCTCATTTTTAGCCCTCACTGAAAGACTGCAAGCCATGTAATCTTTCCAAAACTTAAAGCTAGATTGGCGATATTCGTTTTTATTATCGATATAATGCAGAGCAATTATTTAAGCTAAGTGGCCTGCTAATAAAATGACCATTGAAAACGAAAACACCTCAACATCCGCACAGCCCGACAAACGCTCTGAGCACCGGACACCAATGAAGTGTAAACTTAAAGTGTCTCACCCCAGTATTGGCGATCAAATTGTCACTACCCGTGATATCTCCGATGGCGGTGTATTTCTTCTAACAGAGAATATTCCTATGCCACCGGTCGGCACCGTTGTCCAGGGCCAGGTCCAGGGCATGGGAGAAACAGCGCCTGTACTGAAAATGAAAATTGTCCGAATGGAACCTGCGGGTATTGGTCTGAAGTTTATCTCCTAGTATCAGTTGCCCCCTATTTAAACTTAGCCAAATTGAATTAATATCTGTGAAATCAAGGAACGTCTAATCATGAAAAACCACCTTCTTAGCTATTCTCTTATTGCCTGCAG
>NZ_LWEY01001561.1:0-1583 GCF_001634935.1 Oleiphilus sp. HI0043
ACGCGGTTCGCTGGGGTGTTGACCTTTCATTCAAGCTCTATACCGATGACCGGGTCGCCTCAGAAGAATTCAAAAATGGCGTATGCGACATGCTCAACCTGCCAGGCATTCGGGCACGTGAATACAATGATTTTACCGGCTCTCTAAACGCTTTAGGCGCGCTGCCAACCTATGAACATCTAGGCATGGCTATTAAATCGATAAGCAGCCCGAGAGGTGCAAAGATTATGCGCAAAGGGGATTACGAAATCGTCGGTATTGCGCCCATTGGCGCTGTATTCTTATTTGTAAATGATAAGAACATTCATGCCCCGAAAGACCTGTCAGGAAAGCGTATTACCGTGCTCGATAACGCCCCGGAGACCGCACATATCGCAACTCGAATAGGTATGACACCCGTCGCATCTGGCATTCGTAATGCCCTGCAAAAATTTAACAACCGCGCCGTCGATGTCACCGGAGCACCTGCCCTGGCATATGAACCAATGGAGATGTACAAAGGCCTCGCGCCGAATGGAGGCATCATTAATTGGCCAAAGCTACAAATAACCATGCAACTGATCCTTCGCTGGAAAAAAGTACCTGAGGGCTTTGGTCAGAAATCTCGTGACCTGATGACAAATAAGTACCCGGCTCAAATTAAAAAAATTGTAGAAAGCGAGCAAACCATTCCTAAAAAGTACTGGATCAATATTTCCCAAGAAACCAAAGACAAATGGAACGAGTTCTTTAGAAAAAGCCGCATTGCGCTACGAGAAGAAGGCGTTTATAACCGCAAAGCCCTCACCTTGTTTAGAAAGATCCGCTGTAAGATGGATGCCAGCTTGGCGGAGTGTACATCCAAAGATAAGGAGTAAGCTCCCATTCGTTTGAGGCACTAGCTAACGGGCCTATTCTTAAGCGGTATCGCAAAAACTAAAAACCGCTCTTCAGCCCCGGCTGTTAAGGTATCAAACGGGTAGCAAGTCGCGAGTATCATCAAATTCTCAACCGATGGCTCCAATTCCGGGAGTAACCAATTCTGGTTAACCACCTCCGTATTAATAATTTGATAGTCACTGCGCTTGCCATCTGCAGTTGTAATCACAAACACATCATTTAACTTCAGATCTTTTAAAAACCTGAAATGGGTGTCTCGATGGCCACTCAAAATACTAAAATCTAAACCCAGGCCACCATCGACATAATCATTCATACCCGGCCCAAACGCTAATACTCGCCCGCTATCACCATGAAGTACGACTTGTNGAACACCAAGGCTGGGCACACTTAGCTCTGCAACCGGCCAGGTGTCAGCCCAGGGCCAGGGGCGAACTCGCTCTTCGCCTAGCAAAGTTCGCGACCAAGCCTGTTCGATCAAATACTGACTTAACCAGGCTTTAGCCGCTATTTTGGCACCACTACCAAGCTGAACAATTGCCGTGAGCGATAGGGCGATTAGCAATACAAACAGTAAAGATTTCTTTAGCATAGCGCCTTCCCTTTTCGCTTAGTCATGCCTTTCGATAGATATAACAACACCGTCACCAACAAAAGCGCCACCAAGCCGACATAAAGCTGAAACCAAAGACCACTAGAGGTCT
>NZ_LWEY01001562.1:0-1173 GCF_001634935.1 Oleiphilus sp. HI0043
TGTTGAAAAGCGTAGTCAGTTGCGTGCCTGGGATGCTGCAGACAGCTACCTGCTTAATCTGGTTGATGACATGGCTGGAAGCTTCAAGCAGCTTTGTATCGTGCACGATAACTTTGGTGCTTTGACGATTCCTTTAATGAAATATAAGCCCCTCTGTTACGGCGACTCATGGATGTCATTAGAAGCAACGCGACAGAACCTCAAGAAGAATGCTGAAGCGAATGACGATAATGTGCTGGACTTTGAGTCGGGTCTTGAGTATCTCGTCAAACGAGAAGAGCGCCCAGACTTAATCATTGGTCGAGTACCTAAATCTAAAAGCCAGCTGGCTTATTTACTCGCTGAACTGAATAAGTGGGCACAAGAAGGCTGTACACTTTTACTTGCAGGTATGGATAAGCACTTAAGCAAAGGTCAGTATGAGTTGCTGGAGAAGTGCTTTGGCCCGGCGAGTTTTTTGCCAGGTGTAAAAAAAGCGCGAGTCTGGAGGGCAGAGGTTGATAAATCTCTGGCGTACGCTTCAGAGCAGAATATATTTGAACAGTGCAAGTCTGTCAGCGTTCCCGATTTTGAATTGAACTTGAAGGCTTTACCAAATGTCTTTAGCAATGATCATTTGGATATTGGCAGTCGCTTCTTTTTGGGGCATTACAAGTGCTTACCGGAGGTTTCACAAGTCGCTGATTTAGCCTGTGGGAATGGGGTACTTGGTTTAGCCTACTTACAGCGCTTTCCTAATGCCCAGATGTTTTTCTATGACGAGTCTTTTCAGGCGGTACAGTCTGCGAAACACAATTTGGCGGTCAATATGCCTACAAACCGTGCTGAGTTTATTGCTTGTGACGGCTTGAGCAAGGCTAAGTCTAATTCATTGGAATTGATTCTTTGTAACCCGCCGTTTCATCAGCAAAATACGGTGAGCACTTCGATAGCCCAATCCTTTTTCAAAGAAGCCAAACGTGCATTGAAAACGGGTGGCGAGGTATGGCTCGTGGCAAATCGGCACCTTGGCTACCATTCTGACTTGAAAAGAATATTTGGTAACTTTGAAAATATCGCAGCGAATAAGAAGTTTGTAATTCTCAAAGCTGGGAAGTAAGCCATTCCTTAAAATATGAATAATATTCATGTTTGTGTTAGTCTGGGATTTTATGATCTCAGGTAGGCTGGACT
>NZ_LWEY01001563.1:0-1492 GCF_001634935.1 Oleiphilus sp. HI0043
TCGCTGATGATGAAGATTTTGATTACGAGGACTTCTAATATCAGGCTTATTTAACATAAGTTCACAGGGCTTAATACAAGTTCAATATATCTGCAGAAAAAAATAACCTATAGTTGATTGATGGGATAAAAGATAAAATCAACTATATGGCTCGCTTTAAGATGCACACCACGATAAAAAAAGAAAAACAAAGAATGTCGCAGGCTACCTCATTCCTTGAATGGAAGGACGCCGCTCAAACACTCGACTCCATGCAACATAATGATGCCTGGAAAGACAATATTGCTTCTGATGTATATAACTACGAACTTATTTCTGATCGACTCTGTCTTTTAAGAGAGCACAAGCAAAATGGTGATCTCACCGCTTTGTATCGAGACATTCGCGAAGGCTTGCATCATGACCTTGGCAATATGGGTGACATACGCCTTTATAACCAATGCTATTACGGCACCAAAACACTCATTGAAGAATACGTTGAAGAAGTTTGCGATTGCCTTTCCTATCTTTGCGATAGGCAAACCTCTGATATGCCATCAAATAAAAAGTTAGATTTTTTTAAAGATGTACTTTTATCCTTCGGTCGCCCCGCATTATTGCTAAGTGGCGGCGCTTCCTTAGGAGTCTTCCATATCGGTGTTGTAAAGGCCCTGTGGGAGCATGGCTTATTGCCAGATGTCGTAACTGGCTCAAGCGCCGGTTCTATCATTGCTGCCGCCTTAGGGACGCATACCGATGACGAACTACCTTCCTTGTTTGACCCTAATACCCATAATATGAAAGCCTGGAAGTGGATGGGCCTATTGAATGGTATTAAAGGCAAAGGCTTTATGGATCAGCGTCAGCTGCAAGACTATATTCGTAGTTATGTAGGTGAATACACGATGCAAGAGGCCTACGAGAAGACGGGGCGGAGTATTAATATCACTGTTTCGCCTGTCCAGGCTCATCAAAAGGCTAGATTATTGTCAGGTTACACATCTCCATACATGCTAACGTGGAGTGCATCGTTAGCGTCTTGCGCAGTTCCAGGAATTTTCCCCCCGGTTAAACTGCTTAAGAAAGATGAACATGGACACAACGTACCGTATATGCCCCGCTTACGCTGGGTTGATGGCAGCATGGTTAGCGACTTGCCAATCGAGCGCCTAATGCACCTCTACGATGTTAATTATTCTATCGTAAGTCAAACCAATCCTCATGTAGTGCCTTTGCTGGAACGAACAAAAGGGCTGTCTAGTAATCGTTTCTTAAAATTACCCCTAGCGCTTGTTAAAGCCGAAGCAAAATTTCATGGCCAGGCAGTGAGTGACTATATAAGAACTCATACCAAATCTGAGATGCTTCGACAAGTTTCTGGTCATGCTTATTCTATGATGTCTCAGAATTATTATGGCGACGTCACTGTTGCTCCAAATTACAAGCTTGGGCACTATATGAAGCTGCTTAGCAATCCCGATACGAAATTCATGAAGGAGTTAATGCTTCAGGG
>NZ_LWEY01001564.1:0-1388 GCF_001634935.1 Oleiphilus sp. HI0043
GACAATTTTAACGTTCTCGAAGGGTTCGGTTAGGAGAGCCTTCAACGCGTTAGTTTCAGGCAGTAAAGTGTATTTAACTCTCCCCAGAGCGACCATACTGAGAGCTTGATTGGTGTTAACAACAAAAGTGCACTGGATTTTATTATCTTCAACCAGCTTTTCTACTAACTTGACTCCTTTTACGCAAACAACGTCATGCCCAAGATCTTTAATCTTGCTTACTCTTTCGCTACTGTGTTTTCCAAGAGCAATTATATTAATCATATTGATTGCGGTAGGTACTGCATTTAAGTTGGGGTAGCTTGAATGCAGGTTGCCAATACGTGATACCTCCCCATCGAACATACCCATATTCGCAGACAATAAAGAGCGAACATTTGGAAGTCTATGGATTTCTACTTGATAACCGATCTTGTTGTATGCTTTTTTCAATACTTGGACTGATATGTCCTGAACAAAGGCATTTTCTGGAGCAGTCAATGCAATCACAGATTGAGGGTGCGCATTCGTGAACCCTAACGAAAATATGGCAAACAATAATAGCTTGGCAGCCAAATTCTTAATGATTTGATATTTCATAAGAAATGATATCCTTTCGCTTCAGGCATCCTCTAAGGTTAGCAATGTAATATGAAACCTGCCAATAACCAATCAATTCAAATGATCTGCAGATGAAACAAGTCAATTATGATCTGCCCATCACTTAGCGGTATCTGTTTATACGAAAGAGTTGCTTTTGCTTATTTTGAATCATTTAGCCAACGATCAAACTGGCTGTTTTATCCGTATCTAAATTGCGCACCTGAAAGGTGACTTAGCGGACTATAAGGAATCACGAGAGTTCAGCTCCTCCTTCCAAGCAGACAAACTTAGATATCCGTTAGCGGGAAATTTTAGATCTCAATAAGATATTCTGAGCCCTCATGAGATACCAATACCGCCAAAGCAGCACAGCAATGAGCGCTTCAAGAACAGCCATTCCTAACAAGCTTGTGTCTGAGCTGAAAAGCGGCAAAGCGATCAACCTAAAGCCTATTAGCCCTGTCGATACTATCGCTGCGAAAAAGACGGCGCCTTCCAAGTAAGGCTTGTAAAATGATGACAGTATCATTGCACAACCGATCCCTACTTGAAGCCCTCCATAGACAGAAAAGAATTCGGCAAGCCCCATCTCACTCTGAAAGTTTATCCCCAAGAAACTGGCGGACAATGTGGGATTTATCGCACACCACAGGCCCGAGGCAAGATATAAGATGCCAACGATTCGATAAGATGTATCGTAAAGTCGGGTAGATAACTTAGTTGTGGTCACTTAGAGTCCTCCATGGACGGCCTTCACAAACCATATAGTTTCCACAGTTTTTTGTACAGCCACGGCAAGGTAAGCG
>NZ_LWEY01001565.1:0-667 GCF_001634935.1 Oleiphilus sp. HI0043
AATCATGTTAAGCAGACCTTACTAACCGATGCTGAAAAGCTCGCCTAGCTTAGTTGCTAGCATCATGTCGCCTTCAGCACGTAGCTGACCAGCCATGAACGCTTGCATACCGTCAGTTTCGCCACTAACGATGCCTTTAAGAGTTTCAGTGTTCATGATCAAAGTAACTGAAGGATCATCGTGCTCACCAGCTGCTAGTTCGCATGTACCGTCAGCGATAGTTAGGCTGTAGTTGTCATCGTCTTCGATGTTGAATTGGAATACCAAGTCGATGCCGCTAGCTGCGTCAGCGTTGAAGTTTTCTTTTAGTGTCTCGAAAGTAGAAGCTACAGACATGAGAATACCCTTTTTATGTATCAATTATCGCTAAGCTACACGTGTATATGCATGAGGTTGAAGCTCAATAGTGCAAGGTAGCTAGCCTGAGTGTGAAGCGTATTGATTTTCACGGATGTCAAGATTAGTTACTCGAAAAACGCTTGTCAACTAATAAATCGAACGCTTGTTTGAATTATGGTGTGAAGGTGTAAATTAGTAGCCAACAATATCTGAACGAAACCCTTGTATTTGGCAATAATGGCCCAACAATGCAATGGTCATAATGTTTTCGTTATTTGTATATATCAAACCTGAGGATAAGCGCGTGGAATTTTTGACTGAGTACGGT
>NZ_LWEY01001566.1:0-672 GCF_001634935.1 Oleiphilus sp. HI0043
GTACTATAACGGTTGGAAGTATTGGGGCCTCTGCCCGCATCGAGCAATCTGTCTATCCAATTAGTTATTGGAAGGGAGGGGAGGCTCAAGCCTACTGGTTAGGAGAGCTGGCTGTCGTCCAGAGTTTAGATGGGGTCATTGAAGAGGTTTCTAGGGAAGGACTGACTAGCTTTTTATTGTATGTGCTGGTTGTCGCTTGTTGCTCGCTAACGAGTGTTTTGCTTGGATATCAGATTGTTGTTAGGCGCTTGCGTCAGTTTATGATTGACCTGAAAAACCAGAATGTAGATGAGTCTATGAAGAGGCTTTCTTCATTAGAGGATACTGAGGTCTCTGAACTGTGGTTATCGATTCTAGAGTATAAGCAGGAGATGGAAGAGCGTCTGTATAAGTCTGAGGCTCGTTTAACGTTGTCGCAGAAGGAGTTAGAAGCAGCACGCAAGAACAGCGAGACGAAAAGCTTGTTTCTAGCAAAAATGAGCCATGAGTTGCGAACGCCAATGAACGGGTTGCTAGGTTTCACTTCGTTATTGCTGGAATCGAAGTTGGAAGATGAACAGCGTGAGTATGCTCAAACTATTCAGGTGTCTTTAGAGTCATTGTTGTACGTTGTAAATGATGTCTTGGACCTTTCCAGAATCGAGTCGGGCGATCTTATGATTACGACGATAC
>NZ_LWEY01001567.1:0-19177 GCF_001634935.1 Oleiphilus sp. HI0043
GGCTTATTGCTGCTCACCCAAATACTTGTTTCTGACGCAGCATCAATTAAATTGAAACATACACCGGGTTATCCCGTCGAAGCTGATCACGCTAGATTTTTATTTCGAGCCTCTCGTACTTATTCAAATACCAATGAGACGATCGCGGTATTTATCCTGTTTGCTTTGTTTGCTGTTTATAGTGGTGCCGATGCAAGCTATATCGACGCGTTTTCTGTGACCTATTTTGCTGGGCGTGTGATGCATATGTTGTGCTATTACGCGAATATAGCCTTGGCCCGGAGTATTGGTTTTGTTATTAGTCTGATTGGTTTAATTGGTATGTTTGTGACTTCGCTGACGGTTTGATAGGCCCTCATCTGCATTTTAGAGTCTCTTAGTTTGAAGACAGAGCTATCTGACTTAGCGGCGTGTGTATCAGGCTTTAACTTTCTAGTAGAAATCTCGCCCAATCGGGCAGGGTGTTTGCTTTTTTCGTTACTAATCCTTGCGTGATCTGAGCAACGAGATCGAAGGGCTTTAGGTAGTCAGAGTTGTCTAAGAGATAAGCTTTGTCTGCCAGCACTAGCGCTGTTTTTATATTTTGCATGGTGCGAGGTATACGGCTGACGACTTTATCTTCTGGTACTGCGTGACCGCCTTCTTCAATCCTTTGCTGTATTCGTGCTTTGTTAAGTTCGGGGGTTGAAAGATGAACGAAGACGATAATTACTTCGTAACCGTGAGCTTTGGCTTTTCCTACAAAGTCGATTTTGGAGGGATGAGAGAAAACGGTTTCAAAACAGAAACTACGTCCTTCTTCCAAGAGCTCATTCCTGAGCCGCTCAGCGATGGCTGCGGCTTGATAGCTATGCGCTTCAGGCGCATCGGGGAATACTTGGCGAGCGATATTATCGGCGTTAACGAAGGGTAGATCACGAGGTTGTAGCTGCGTTCTATAAAAGGTAGATTTTCCTGCGCCATTTCCTCCGGCGAGCAGCCACAGCTGTTTTGATTCTTTATTCAATTTATACTCTAGATTCTATAAATACGCCATTTTCAAAATAGCCGGTGGTGACATTACCTTGTTGGTCGATTCTTTCAAGCATGCCCTTATCAGTACTTGAGGCCTGAAAGGCATAATTGGTAGTGGTGATGTTTCTCATCAAAGAACCTGAGTCGCGTTGTTGTTCCAGGTTGCTGAATATATCGTCAGCATCAATGTCGACATTATGCGTTTCTTCTACATTGATTTTTGCAAGACCACTGTTTACTTTAATGAGTGTTTCAGGGTCTACGACACCAGAAACCCCGCGGCCTATTTCTGCCCAATATTCTATCTGTTCAGCCACTGAGCGCTTGTTAAGTTCACCACTTAACTTGGCTTGTTTCATAAGTTCACTTTCTAAACGGATAGGGGAATTGGATTTAGCCATCAAAGAATCTCCAAACTGAGGTTGATATCTGGATTGTAGCGGATTGCTACGCTTAAAGCTAATGTTTGTAGTGAATCGCTACAGATTCTTTTAGGCTCGCATGATTTGCTGTACTTAAGGTAAACTCACATTCACTATGACCCGTATTTTTGTATTCTTACTTATGTTTTCATTCTCCCAGATGTCCTCAGGATTTACCTACACCATTGAGCTGACAGAACGAAGCTTGCAAGAAAAGATTGAGGCGATGATGCCCTTAGAAAAGAAACAGTACTTCTTTACTGTTCGCTTGTCCGAGCCAAAAGTGGAGTTAATCAACGTCAGTAATGAAGTTGGCTTTTTTATGCATGTTGATGTCATCGCACCAGGCGGCTTTAAAGGTGGTGGCAGAGGTAAAATCGCCGGTACCCTCCGCTACCAGCAGGATAGCGGGGAATTTTATTTAGACTCACCTCGACTGGTCGACCTTGAGATCGACTTATTGCCAAAACAACTAACACCAAAGATTGCCAAACTGGCTGAGCTAGTGCTGTCTAAAGCTAGCGAGAAGCTTCCTGTCTATCGCTTACGTGACGATGATGCTAAGCACCAATTAGCAAAATCTACTTTGAAGTCTATCAAGGTTAGAGATCATAAACTATTGATTACATTAGGCATGTTTTAAATATGACCTCCGGCTTCTACTGAGCTCCGAATTTTGAGGGGCGAACCCTCTGCCTACGAAAGAGCTAGATGTCATGGCTGACATCTAGCTAACTGTCTGAATAAAAAAGAAAAATAAAATAATTGTGACTATTTCTGCGTTTTGTCCGTCTATATCTCTGTAAATTGGTTTTTTTGTTCTAATTTTTTTCTTCAGAATGGAGAGATATAGGAATTTCACGGTCATAGGTATCTATGTTCGTCCGTATTTGCTTTAGGTTTGTGAAGCAGGGCAGTGATATGACCATTTATTTGTTACTTTCTTAGTGAGGTCAAAAGTATGAATACATCCGTACTTTATTTGCAGGATCTTGTGAATGCTGGTGGCCCAGAGCCTGATCAGTACCCAGCATTAAAACAAGCTTTGGTTGATTTTAATCAGGCAAAGAGCCGAGGAGAATTTAATTACTATGGGCCAGACTATAAAGAAGACTTGATGGGCAAGGCGCTAAGTTTCGATACTATGCAAGGCTTGGCGTATCGAAAACCCAATGGCTATGCTGGCGACTTTGAATTATTAGAACGTATTTACGGTCACTTTCTTACACCCAAGACAGACTTAAGGAACTGGGATCAGTTCTGGAATAGTCAGGCTTTTGTTTCGGCCTTTCAACATAGCCAGCGCTACTTCGTTGACGTAATGGCTGCTGCGGAACAGCATCAGCAAGGTATGAATGTCCTAAATATCGCTTCAGGTTCTTCCCGCTCTATCGCGGATTACTTGGGGCAGTATAAAAGCGACTCGTCTTTTTTATGCATTGATCAGTCCTGGAAGGCTTTAGATTACGCTAGTATCCTGTGTCGTAAGTATAGTGATCAGGTTGGCTTTGCACATGGCGGAGTCCAAGATATTGAAAGCGATGAAAAGTATGACCTGATTTGGTCAGAAGGGTTATTTGATTACTTGAACGATGCCTCGTTTAAGCTAACCTTGGAAAAGCTAATGAGCCATACGCGAAAGGGAAGTGAAATCGTCATTGCTAATTTGAGCACTAATAACGCTAGCCAGCCCTATATGGACTTCCTTGACTGGCATGTAAACCCCAGAAGTGAAGCGCATATGACATACTTGGCGACCTGTTGCGGCCTTAAACGCTCTCAAATGCATGTTGTTCAAGACCCGGCAAAAGTGAATATGTATCTACATATTGCTCTATAAAGGCTATACTCTGCGCTAAATTTAAACTGTTCGGCAGCGGACAGTTCCCTTTTTGGGAATCTGAAGCTAACTAGCGTTCAGTGATTTTCCCAATTATTAGTTCTTAGTGCGGACACATGACAAAAAAGACCAGTAAAGCCACGCAAGATCCTCATAAGGATCGCGAAGCGCAGAAATACGAAAATCCTATTCCCAGTCGAGAGTTTATTCTTTCTCATCTGGATGCGCGCAACGCTCCGGCCACTCATCCTGAACTAGTTGAAGAGCTGTCATTGAAAGATGATGATTCAATTGAAGCTCTTCGTCGGCGTCTTATTGCTATGTCGCGAGACGGCCAACTAGTGCGTAACCGGGGTGATCGATATCTACCGGTTTCTCGCGTTAACTTGCTTAAAGGTGTGGTCATAGGTCACCGTGATGGTTTTGGCTTTGTAAAGCTTGATGAAGGCGGTGATGACCTTTACTTATCGGCTCGTCAGATGCAGATGGTGTTTGATGGCGATCGGGTGCTAGTACGCGCAGATAGGGAAGATCATCGTGGTAAACGTCATGCGGTTATTGTGGATGTCCTGGAACGAAATACCGAACAATTGGTTGGACGTTTATATCGTGAAGGCAACATCGTATTTGTCGAAGTTGAAAATAACCGCATTACCCAACAGGTTCTAATTGACTCTGATCATACGGCTGAAGCCAAGCATGGCCAATATGTCGTGGTTAAGATATTGCAACATCCGACTAAACGCACGCACGCGACCGGTCAGGTAATTGAAGTATTAGGAGACCACATGGCTCCTGGTATGGAAATCGAAGTAGCGATTCGTTCCTATAATATTCCTTTTGAGTGGCCGCCTGAAGTTCAACAAACTGTCGATACACTCAAATCAGAAGTTCTCGATAGTGACAAAGCCGGGCGTATTGATATCAGGCATTTGCCCCTTGTTACGATTGATGGCGAAGATGCGCGAGACTTTGACGATGCTGTGTATTGTCAACGAAATGGAAGCGGCTGGAAGCTCTATGTTGCGATCGCTGATGTTAGCCACTATGTACGCCCTGAGTCACCGTTGGATGTCGAAGCAAATAACCGCGCAACCTCGGTTTATTTTCCCGACCATGTTGTGCCGATGTTGCCTGAGGTTTTATCTAATGGTTTGTGTTCCCTTAATCCTAGAGTTGACCGCTTATGTATGGTCTGCGAAATGGATATTAACGCTGAAGGTTCAGTCCTTAAGAGTCGTTTTTACGAAGGGGTAATGCACAGCCACGCGCGTTTGACCTATAACCAGGTTGGAACCATTCTGGAAGAGCCCGACTCAAGTGATGGCATTCAACTTTGTGAAGATTTTGCTGATCGACTTCCCGAGCTGCACGAACTGTATGGTTTATACCAAGTGCTGGTCAGTCGTCGTAAAGATCGTGGTGCTATTGATTTTGAAACGGTTGAAACCAGAATTATTTTTGGTGATGAACGAAAAATTGATGCGATTGTACCAACTGAGCGTAATGATGCTCATAAAATCATAGAAGAGTGCATGCTCTGTGCAAATGTAGCGACAGCAGAGTTTTTATCGCGCCATAAGCTACCAACCTTGTATCGAATTCACGAGGGGCCGACAGCACAAAAACTAGAGAATGTGCGTTCATTTCTAGGTGAACAAGGTTTGCAGTTGATGGGCGGTGAAGATCCATCGCCTTCTGACTACCAACAAATTATGGCGGATATTCAGGATCGTCCTGACTTCAGCGTTCTACAAACCGTCTTATTACGCTCTATGAGCCAAGCAGTCTATGGGCCTGAAGAGAAAGGTCACTTTGGTTTGGCTTATGAACACTACGCTCACTTTACTTCACCTATCAGGCGTTATCCTGATCTATTAGTTCACCGTGCTATCAAGTCTGTTATTTATTCTGCTAAGAATAATGATTTTGACGACGTAGGTATTGCTGCGGATGCTCAGGCTCCTGAGTTAAGAAAAGCGTATAAATACCCATATGACCTAGCGAAAATGCTGGTTCTTGGTGAACACTGCTCGATGGCTGAGCGACGTGCTGATGAGGCGACGCGTGATGTAATGAGCTGGCTTAAGTGTGAGTACCTACAGCAACACTTGGGTGAGGAGTTTGAGGGTATTATCTCTGCCGTGACGGGCTTTGGCTTCTTTGTAGAGCTAGCTGATTTATATGCTGAAGGTCTAGTTCATGTCTCGACTTTAGACAGTGATTATTATCAATTTGATGCAGCGAAGCATCGCCTGATCGGTGAACGCTCAGGTAAGCGCTTTGGTCTGGGTGATAGGGTGCTTGTTCAGGTCTCAAACATCAATCTGGAAGAGCGCAAGGTTGACCTGGTTCTAGTGAGCTCAAGTTCCAAGTCACGTGACAAATTGCGCCCTAAGAAAGGTAAGCCCAAAAGCGGTAGCAAGCGCGACAGTCAGGACAAGCGGAAGGCAGGTGAGCGGCGTAAAGAAGCGGATAGACGTCAGGGAAGTGATAAACCTAAGGTTAAATCCCGAAATGGCGCAAGAAAGAAAACCGAGCGTCCGGTAAAAGCCAAGTCAAGAAAGCCGAAGTCTTCTTCAGAGTTGAAGACAGAAGAGCCTCAAGAGCTTAAATCTAGCCAGCCTTTAAAGCGCAAGCCAAGCAAGCTAGAAGCTTTAAAAAGCAAGCAAGTAAAAAAGCCCTTAAAGAAAATTAACAAGGTAAAATCAGACGCTAATTCAGAGCCGGTGACGCCAGCAATTAGAAAGCGCAAAGTTAAAACAAAAGGTTAAGAGTTAATGAATCAAGAAACCGTATTTGGTTTGCATGCAGTTGAGGCCCTAGTGCAAAAAGAGGCCGATTCGGTTATCTCTGTATTGGTACAGCAGGGTAGGGACGACCAGCGCTTATCAAAGCTTATTCGCTTGCTTCAGTCTAAAGGGCTCTCTTGTGACTATGTGCCTCGGAAGGAATTAGACAAGTTGGTCAGCGGTCGTCACCAAGGTGTTGTGGCAACTATTAAAGGGGAAGTTGAGAAGCATGAAGGGGATCTTGAAGATATTCTCTCAGCGCTAGATGAACCACCGTTTTTATTGATTCTGGATTCCGTGACTGACCCTCATAACCTGGGGGCATGTTTACGTTCAGCTGATGCGGCGGGTGTCCATGCCGTGATCGTGCCGAAGGATAAGTCCGCCCCCTTGAATGCCACTGCAAAGAAGGTGGCTTGTGGTGCCGCTGAGCATGTGCCTGTCATTCGAGTGACAAACTTAGCCCGTACCATGAAGTGGTTACAAAACTTTGGTGTATGGATAACGGGTGCTGCCGGAGAAGCGGAGCAAAATATCTATCAAACAGATCTTAAAGGCCCTGCTGCTATCGCAATGGGTGCTGAAGGCAGTGGTCTGCGTCGCCTGACGCGAGAGCATTGTGACCAGCTTACTAAAATTCCAATGATCGGGAGTGTTAGCAGCTTAAATGTTTCCGTTGCGACAGGGATTTGTTTGTTCGAGGCTTTGCGACAGCGGCAAGCTTAAAAAGTAGCGTTTAGGGCTTTTGATGAGTCGACTTTTCTCTCCTATCAATTTGCTTTTACTCTTGGTTGCTTTGCTATGGGGGCTGGGGTTTGCACCTCAGCGTTTGGCCTTGGAGGGTATGGCTCCCGTTGCCTTCAATTTTTGGCGCTTTGCTTTTGGCGCCATGATGCTATTACCCTTTATTTTTTCTTCGAAGAGTTCGCGTACAGCCTTACTTAATAAGAGAACGATTCTCGCCGGTGCAGGCTTAGGCCTACTGTTAACGGCTGGCGCTGCTTTTCAGCAAATCAGCTTGGCCTATACTAAAGTCGCCAATGTGGCTTTTATCACCGGCTTTTATGTCGCGCTTGTCCCGCTTATCGGTATCTTATTTAAGAAAAGTTACCCTTTACTGACCTGGATTGGTGGTTTGATTGCTCTGTGTGGCTTGTCCTTACTGAGCGGTTTTGATGGAAAGTTTAATTATTTAGGTGATGGCTTGGCACTTGCTGGAGCCGTTTTTTGGGCTCTTCACTTATGGGCTATCAGTTTCTGGGTGGGCAAGCATGACTTGCTTGTTCTCGCACTTTTTCAATTTATTGTCTGCGCTTTATTAAGTTTAGTTTTTTCCCTGAGCTTTGAGGGCGGCCCTATGGCTAGTCTCAACTCTGCTTATCTTTGGGCCTTGTGTAGTGGCATCTTCGTTGTGGGTATGGCGTATACACTTCAGGTCTTTGCTTTAAAGAAAGCAGACCCCTTTATTGCAGCGATCATATTTTCGATGGAGTCTGTTTTTGGCGCAATGGTTGGTTACTGGGTATTCGATGAAGTCTTAGGTATGTACGGCTTTGTGGGAGCTATACTGATGCTTCTCGGTTTTGTACTTGCGCAGTCTCATGAGAAACAGAACTAATAATCGTTATTGATTACTACTGAATCCTGATACAGCCTGCTTTTTCAGTACAGCACCCTGTTTTATCAACTTCGACTCCACGATCCGATAGCGGACATTCATCGAGTTTGTCTATCACGCCATCCTGGTCTGAATCGAGTTGGAGCTGTAGATTCTCAAATGGGGTTCTTACGATTTTTTCCACTTTAGGAATGTGTTTTTTGAAGCCAAAATAACGGCCTATATGAAAGCCGCTGAAGCGAGCATCTTTGGCATGATTGGTATAGTCAAAGCTGATGAACCAGGGACTATCGGTGAATCTGTAGTAAGCA
Source organism: Oleiphilus sp. HI0043 (assembly GCF_001634935.1). Classification (NCBI taxonomy): domain Bacteria; kingdom Pseudomonadati; phylum Pseudomonadota; class Gammaproteobacteria; order Oceanospirillales; family Oleiphilaceae; genus Oleiphilus; species Oleiphilus sp. HI0043. The sequence goes on from NZ_LWEY01001567.1 coordinate 7,998, forward strand.
CCGATTCCCCAGGTAACTTGTACAGTTGACTCTTCTTCATAGCCAATACGCGAGTCTGTTGCTTCTGTATTGAGCCAGGTTCCCCCAAGTTTGAAGTGGGCATTGAAAGGCTTATATTGGGGTAAGAATCGATATGCAATCATTAGACTTGGGGCTCGGTATCTAATCGCCGCATCTAGACTTGCATTTAGGGTGGGGTTACTATTTTTTAAGCCCGCTTCCCCCAGGAAAGAATAGTCTAACTCCAGTGCCCATTTTTCACTGAGATGGCGACCAGCCAAGAAACTAAAGCCAATACTACTTTTGTCATTACTTGACCAGCCGTTACTTTCTCCAGAGGGGGCCAAGTAGCTATAACCTAGCCCGGCGGATACATACCAACAGGGTTGAAATAAGAGTTCTGATAAATCGTCAAATTTTAGCTCCTGAGCACACTGATTATTGTTGTCAGCCGAGGCATCATTTACATGCATAAGCAGAGGTAAAAAAACTATCGCCATCCAGAAAGCATGCTTGTGTTGTATTGCTCTGTAGCTCTTATAAAGCCAGGGAAGTAAAAGCAGCAACCATGCTAGATGGGGATTAATGGTGCCACCTGTTCCACTTTTGGCTGTGCTAATACCAGTGTCGTCATCTTCGGCAAGGTCGATAATCCCGTTGTTATCAAAGTCACCGTTTTCCAGGCCGTCAGGGTAGCCGTCATTGTCGCTATCGCGGTCCCGGTAGTTTTCAGTTCCATCTTCATCGCTATCGATAAGCGTAGAGAAAACATGACTGCTTAAGCCTGACGATGATGATAGCAGGTCAACCATACCGTCATTGTCGCTGTCAATCTCACTAAGGTCCGTACCCGGAAGATTCGCTTCTTGAAGGTCCGTTACTTCATCATTGTCCGAGTCAAGGTCCTGAAAATCGGGTACACCATCGTTGTCAGTGTCTGACACGGCAAAAGCTGACGTGATCGCATCGTCTAGGCCATCTGCATTTGCATCAACGACTGTATCGATTACACCGTTGCTGTCCAGATCAATTAGTCCTGAATTCGACTCTCTTATATCAGTTAAACCATCATTGTCACTATCCAAATCAATTTTATCAGGTTGTCCGTCAGCATCGGTATCGACAGTGAAGTCCCCTTCAATAATGTCAGGAATACCATCATTATCATCGTCTAGATCGTCAGAGTTAGTGATACTGTCACCATCAATGTCTATGGATGAGCCAAAGTTGGTCGGGTCTTCATCGACACTGTCGAGAATGCCATCGCCATCGGTATCGCTCATTGGGTCGATTTGCCCATCCTGGTCGGCATCGAGGATTGGCACGATCAGGTTATCAATGTCGAAAGGCCCATTACCATCATTTGTGCTATCACCACTTTCAAGCTCAAGGTGGTTGGGCAAACCGTCGCCATCAGTATCGGTAGGTGAGCTTGTTTGCGAATCGGGAGTGTCATGAATACCGTCAATAGGGCTGTTATCGGTACCACCTGATTCCACCACGTCTGTAAAACCGTCATTGTCACTATCGAGATCGATATAATCCGGAAAGCCGTCATCGTCAGTGTCTGGTGGGTTAATGATATCGTCGATACCATCCAGGTTGGTATCGATGCCCCCGGTGCTGTCAACATCGTAGGCGTCATTGATACCGTCACCATCACTGTCTAAGCTGGCAGTTAACTCAGCTTCAAGTTCATCATTCATACCATCGTTGTCACTGTCCAGGTCAAAGATGTTGTAGCTATTATCGCCATCGCTATCCAAAAGACTTATCGCGTCATCAATACCATCCAGGTTGAGGTCTTCTCCTCCAGTCAGGTCGACGTCAAAGCCGTTATCGATACCATCGTCATCCGAGTCGAGGTGCAATGCGACGCCATTTTCAATGGCACCGGGGAGGCCATCTCCATCACTGTCCAAATCAAGGTGGTTGAGGATAGAGTCATTATCAAAATCTTCAGCTACAAACTTATGTTCGAGATAATCAGGAATATGGTCATTGTCTGAGTCTCGATCTCGATAGTCAGGTGTGCCGTCGTTGTCACTATCTTGAGGAAGGTTTGGGTCGCTTCCCAGCTCTCCAGCATCGTTAATGCCATCATTATCCGAGTCAGTATCCAAGGCATCGAGAATGCCATCTCCATCCGAGTCAAATGGTGAACTGAGATCGGCCCCTAGCTCTTCAAGATCACTAATGCCGTCACCATCACTATCGTAGTAATCAGGGTCGAGACCCAGGCTTATCTCGTCACCGTTTGAAATACCATCGCTATCGTTATCACAAATTTCAACAGTATTATCTGGGGCACAAGCGGTTTTACTAACACTATCTTGGTCAGTTGCCTGGTTTCCAGCTCGATCAGCGATACTTGCATTAATAGTGATGTCGCCGTCTTGAAGGCTGCTTAGGTTAATTTCAGTGCTGAAGCTACCTTCGTTTGAGGTAGCGGGAGAGCAGCTCATATCGCTTTCGCTGACAGAGTTTGAACGTCCATCAGTAACGGTGATAGTAATAGTGTCGATTGTTTCTGTGCAGCGACCTGAGACCGGAAACGTTAGGATATTGCTGCTATCAGCTGAGCGCAAAATATTTAATGAAATTGTGGGTACTACAGTATCAATAAGAAGTTCGCTAATCGAGGTATCAGAGCTTATCTGTGAGGCGATATCGGTGATTTGCGCTGTGACATCATAAGTCCCATCGGCTAGCTCATTTCCGGTTGGAATAGTAAGACTCCAATTTGAACCGTCTGAGCTTAGGTTGCCATCGCCGAGTGTGTAGTTGATATGATTGACGCCGACTGAAAAGCTTGCTCCGGTCATCTGAGGAAATGTTCCCGTTAAAGTAGGTAAAGGCGACGGGCTTGCCAGATCATCGATAGTGGGGGGCGACATGAACGATACTAAGGCAACATCAGCAATTTCCGAGAAGTTGATCGTCGCGGATACTGTCGCGGTACCGACCGTGGTGTCACTTTGTAGCGAGGCTTGATATCGACCATCGCCTAAATCTGTCACATCACCAACACTGCCTAAGGTACTGGAAATGGTGACAATATCTCCTCCGTTTGTTAGAGCATTGCCATGCTCATCAATTGCTTCGACAGTGATTTGGCTAAGGGTTTGGCCGTCTGCAACAATTTGGCTCAGACTGCTGTTAACTTGACTGTTAGAGTAGTCGGCATTACCGGGAATCATAGATATGCTTGCGGTATCGGAGAGCTGTACACCGTTTAACTCTGCTGTGATTACTGCGACGCCCCTTGTTTCATCTGCGGTAAAGATGACTTGATAAGTGCCGTCACCTAAATCGTTCACGGAGCTATGGCTGCCGGCAGTTGAGTTAATAATGACGGTGTCACCACCGGAAGTAAGATAGTTCCCAGTCAGGTCAATGGCTTGAAGTGTGAGGGTGGCGGTGTCGCTGCCGTTAGCCGTCAGAACAGGTGATGATGAGTTTAGTGTGCTGTTCAGGTAGCTTGCCGGGCCCGGTACAAATTGAACGGTTGCGGTATCGACAAGGCTTTGGCCATTCATAGTCCCAGTAATCACTGCCGTGCCTGTTGTGGCTGGAGCCAGTAGAGTCGCGTTATAGCGGCCATCTCCCATATCGCTTACCGCGCCTAAACTACCAAAATTGGTATTTAAAGTAACCGTGGCGCCACCCACTTCGACACTATTGCCAAAGACGTCGCTTCCTTGAACTGTGATAGTTGTAGTATTGGAGCCATTAGCGATGACGGCAGCATCGAGACTGGTAATAACGCCGCTAGAGGCGAGTAGCGCTCCTGCCTGAAGGTTGATCATTTCAGTGTCAATAACATCTTCACCATCAAAGGTGGCGCTAATGATCGCGACACCGGTATTGGTGGGGGAGGTGTAGGTTGCGCTATAAAAACCGTCATTCAAGTCGGTGACATCACCGATACTGCCCATACTGGCCGCGAAACTAACGGTACTGCCGCCTGAGTTTAATCCGTTACCAAGCACGTTAATAGCCTGGAGCAAAATAGTTGAAGTAGTGCTTCCATCAGCCGTTAGCGTGTTTGGCGTAGCGGTGATTAAAGTATCGCTCATGGAGGCGGGTAGTGGGGTGAACTCAACACTGGTTGTATCCACAATTGTACTTCCCTCAAGACTTGCACTGATGGTGGCTGTCCCGACAGTCGTACTGCTCGTTAAAACTGCAGTGTAGCTTCCATTGCCAAGATCGGTGACCGGCCCGACGCTGCCAATATCGGCTGTAATGTCGACACTGTTTCCACCGCGTGCCAAATCATTATTGTTTATATCTGAAAGCTGAACGGTAATGACGCTCGTGTCCAGGCCACTTGCTGGCAGGCTAGCAGTATCGGCATTGATGCGAGAGGTCGCTATGGAAGGCGTATCTGCAATCAAGGAGACAGCCGCTGTATCGCTAACGGTTGCACCATCAAGTGTTGCGCTGATAGTTGCTGTGCCAATACTAATAGGTGCGGTAAGCGTTGCGCTGTAGCTACCATCTCCATTGTCGGTGCTTGTGCTTATGGACCCCGCTGTCGTGAAAAATAACACTGTTTGGCCGCTTACTGCCGTTGGTCTGTTGCTTAGGTCGTAGCCATCCAGAGTGATTGTAGTGGTGGCACTACCATTGGCGACGATGCTTGCATTATTTGCAGAGATAAGTGAAAAATTTGCGTTGGCAGGAAGTTGATCAGGCCCGGAGTCTTGTATGTGTGAATACGTTGTGGAGGCATAATCTTGCTGAAGGTCAAAGCCGCTTTCCTGGAAAAACAGGTGAGCTTCAATTAGAAAGTTGCCACTCGGTTCATCTAACTGATATGAAACACTATTTGTTCTAGTCTGAGTTTGCCCTACAAGCCCTGGAAAGTCTTCGGTGGCTTGGCTGTGCATGTTGCCGCTCTGGTCGATAAGGTTTACTTCTAGCCGGTAGCCACCCTCTCTGGTTGTGAGTACTTCGGTATCTAGGTTTAAAGTAACTGTGCCACTATCTATATCAATAGAGGACAGGCTAATATTGATGAATTCAGAGCTATCATCATCCCCTTCATCGATAAGTAATTGTCCCCAATTGACTCGAGTGGCCCAAGGGTTTGCTATGGTGACTTCGACGATATTGTTCCCGGAAACTATTTGCCCGATTGGCACGTTAAAAATATTGGTGCTGTCCTCATCTGCGACGCCGGACAGGTCCCCTAGGCCGTTGCCGTTTATAGAAATCGACACCTCTTGGCCTAATTCTTCATCGATGTCGTGAGCGTTAATAAGAAGCTGGGCAGAGGTGCTTGGAAGGCTGCCTGTCAGGTTTATGTTGAACTCTATCGGGTAGTTCAACGACGTGTCAGAAAGAATACGACCTATGTCATCATCAGAGCTTCCTGATCTTGCGTTATCTTCGTTGTCTGTATCTGTGTAGTAGGTGTCACCAGCGCTTAGAGACGGAGACAGCATTGCTAAACACAAAGCAAGAAGGCAGTACAAGCAGGTAAGGTTCTTGTTAATAGCGGATATTTGCATAGGGCCGTATATATTTACTTTATGTATATTTTATCAATAGGTGACAGCAAGGCTCTGGTTTAGAGCTTGTCGAATATTGACCTTATAGCGCTATGTCTATGCAGACTGTTTACCGATGATAGCTTATTTTGTCGTGATTTGACTAAGGTCTGACTATTACCGGCAAACTTGTGTACATTATTAGCGTTAATAACTTCTCACAAAGATATGATGCAAGTTTCGGGCCTCTCTTAAAACTCATCAGCTTTAGGTAGGCTCATTATGTTATAGGGCTACTTTTTTGATAAGTAAACGCCGCACTCAATGTGGTGGGTATAGGGGAACTGGTCAAACATCGCCAAGCGTTTGATCTCATGTGTTTTGCTCAACTGTTCCAGGTTTAGCTCCAAAGTATCAGGATTACAGGAAATGTAGACGATATTGGGGTATTGGCTGATCATTTCGCAGCTCTCGTCATCCAAGCCGGAGCGAGGAGGGTCAACGAGTACGGTTTGAAAGTCAGTTTCTTCTAGGTTGAGGTCTTTCAAACGACGGCGTTTTTGGATGCCGTTCATGTGCCCGGTAAACTCTTCGGCACTAACGCGAGCAAAGTCAACGTTATCGATTCTGTTCATTTCTTTATTGTCATTGGCAGCTTTGACTGAGGTTTTGCTAATCTCTGTAGCAAATACACGACGGAATTTATCGGCCATAGCAATAGAGAAATTCCCGTTGCCGCAATAGAGTTCAAGTAAATCTCCCTTATTGCCGTCGACACAGCTTCGGGCCCAGCTGAGCATCTTTTCGTTCATCTTGCCGTTTGGTTGAGTAAAACCACCTTCAATTTGTTTATAGCGAAGTGCTTTTCCGTCGACGTTTAGTATTTCAATAACATAGTCTTGATCGAGTAGAAGTTTGAGCTTTCTGGCTCTGCCGATGATGTGAATACCAAGCTTTTCTTTCAAACGCTTGGCTTCTTTTATCCAGATTTCATCTAACTGTTTGTGATAAATCAGAGTGACCAGCATTTCACCTGAAAGTGTACTCAAGTATTCAAGCTGAAACAGGCGATGCTTGAGTTGAGGTGACTGGTTGATCTCTTCCATCATGACAGGCATTAGCTCAGTGATAGCTTTGCTAGCAATGGGGAAGTGAGTTATTTCAATTGGCGCGTTCTTGGTCCCTTTTTCAAACATGGCATGGAAGCATCGTTCGCCTTCGTGCCAAATCTTGAATTCGGCCCTTAAGCGGAAATTTTCAACTTCACTGGCAAAGACTTCCAATTCTGGTGCAGAGAAACGCAGGAACTGCTCACGTACTTGAGCGGCTTTGTTGTCCAACAGGGAGTCGTATTGGTCGATTTGAAAGTCTTGCATGGAGCGTAATACCTGTCAGTGTTCCGAACAGCCCTATGCGTAAATAGGGCGAAATGAAAAAGGGCAGGTATTATACGTTGAACTGGCCGCTTTGCGAAATCTAATCAGTTTCTATCCGCGTATTACCAGTCGTATGTAATGATCGACGAGCAGAAATGCAAATAAGGCCGTTAGGTAGAATATTGAGTAAGCAAAGGTTTTCATTGCGTGTTGGTCAGCACTGCAGCGATATAGCTTATAAGCGTGATAAATAAAGCCCAACCCTAAGGCTACCGCCCCGGCTAGATAGATTAAGCCGGTCATTTGTATGGCAAAGGGTATCAGCGTAACGGCAAGAAGCATACAAGTATAAAGTAATACCTGTACCTTGGTGAAAGGAATGCCATGAGTCACCGGAAGCATAGGGACATCAACTTTTGCATAATCATCGCGACGGCGAATGGCCAGTGCCCAGAAATGTGGTGGCGTCCAAATAAAGATAATGAGAAATAATAACAAGGCCTCGGTGTTAACTTCACCCGTCATCGCGACCCAGCCAAGAATCGGCGGTGCAGCACCGGCAGCACCACCCCAAACGATATTGTGCGGGGTAGAGCGTTTAAGAAACATAGTATAGATGACCGCATAGCCAATAACGCAGATGAAGGTTAGTAGCGCGGTAAGCTGGTTCGTTGTCGCAAGTAAAATCGCCATAGAGAGTACGCACAAACTTAGCGCAAAACTCAGAGCTGCCTTGGATGACAGGCCTCCAGTCGGAATGGGGCGTCCCTTGGTTCGCTCCATCGTGGCATCAATTTTTTGATCCACCCAGTGATTGATTGCAGCGCCAGAAGCTGCAGCCATACCTATGCCGAGTGAGGCAAAGAATAAGGTGTCGAGGGGCACCATGCCAGGGGAGGATAAAAGCATCCCAACGATGGCGGTAAAAACAATAAGTAAAACCACATTGGGTTTACAAAGCTCGAGGTACTGGCGCCATGATATGGCGCTTGCGGGTGCAAGTGCGGTAGTGTTTGCCATTGTGAACTCTCTTTGTTGTTTTTATATTCTTCACACAAGACAACGGCTGTATAAAACATGCCTTGTTGTTTTTCTTCTAGCATTGCCTGAGCTTTTATGAACCGTTGTTTAAGAAAACTGAGCGTAGATGCTAGGTATTTTTTTGTTTATCAGTGCTTAGCTTCCGATTAATTGCGACGATAGTCAACAATAATAATGCAGCACCGCCATTATGTGCGACAGCTATCGCAGTTGGAAGAACCAGTATGATATTCAATATGCCCAAGCTTATCTGTGCGCACAAGAGAACTAACAGTAAAATGGCTAAGTTTCTTGTGCCTTGCTGGCCTGGGCCTTTTGAAAATCGTAACAGGAAAAGGGCAAAAGTGCCGACAACTAGGAGTGTCACTACTGCTCCTATTCGGTGTGTCAGATGAACCGCCGTACCCGCTTCAAGCGAAAGCGTACCACCTTCGTAATCAACACCGAGTTCTCGCCAAATTGTAAAGCCTTCAGAGAAATCGGTATTTGGCCACCATTTACCTTGGCAGGTTGGTAAATCCCAGCAATGAAGCGCGACATAGTTAGTGCTGGTCCAGCCCCCGAGTGCTATCTGACAATAGACTACGACGAGTGCCAATATGGCCCAGTTCTTAAGGCCTCGGGAAACGATAGCAGGTTTTTGTTGTCGATCACTTAGCATCGCCCAGCAAAGCAGGGCTAAAGTTAACATTCCCCCAAGCAAGTGAAGCGTAACAATTGCGGGTTTTAGTAGCATGGTGACGGTCCACATCCCTAGTGCGCCTTGAAAGCAGACGACTACGAGTAGAATTAGGGGAAGCGTGAGTTGCTGACCTTGTTCTTTTCTGCGCTTAATCGCAATAGCTGCCATTGCCAGGATTAATAAGCCCAAAGTGCTGGCAAAGTAACGATGAATCATTTCCTTCCAGGCTTTGTCGGCTTCAAATGGGCGTTCCGGGTAGGCTTCGTTGGCAGCTTGAATGTCATTGCTATCACTTGGGGCAATGAGCGTGCCATAACATCCCGGCCAGTCTGGACAGCCCAATCCGGCATCAGACAGACGAACGTATGCGCCCAGCACTATCACAAATAAAGCCAGCGCACAGGCGGCCAGGCTGATTCTGAAAAAGAGTTTGTTCATGTCGTCTCTATTATTTTTATTGAGGGGTATTGATCATGAATAAAGATGTTTTTATTACAGCTTGGGTTTATTAACCTTTAAAAGCCTTTCTAAGTCTTCCATTAAATGCTTTGGCTCCACGCCCTCAGGGTAATACATCATTAGATTGTTATAGGGGTCGACCATGAAAATACTATTTTCGACCTGAGCATGTGTTTGAGAAAATGTGTTGATCAGCACTTTGGCATCAAGGCTGTCCGAGCTCACTGTTGCTAACTGAGGAAAGGCTTGTGTAAGGTCTACTTTAAAGGGTGCTAATGCTTCGGGAGTTTTTAGTAATAGAATGGGTTTGACGACCTTGCGGTTTATTCCTGTTGATTTCCTGGCTTGTCGAATGACTAAAAGCGTATCCTGACAAGATTGTTCACAGGATGAACTCACCGTAAATAGACGCCAGCTTCCGGCTAAACTTTTATCCGAAAGTATTTCGCCAGCGCTTGTCTTGAGTGAGTACTCGCCAATTGGTAAAACGGGGGAGACTAATTGTCCATGATTTCCTAAGTCACCCACAGAAAAGCTACCTTCGCTATTCATAAAATACCAGGATGCGATATAAGGGAAGCCAAACAGCACCAGCATAATAACTAGAGGATTAACCAGGCGCTTAAAAAGGGTGGGGTTTTGTGGCTTATCAAAAGAAGGCTTATTTACTGGCACCGAAGGGTTGCTCATTTAATCACCATTAGTTGTTACTATTATTTTTATTAGGTTTGGCTTTGCTTTTAAAATTAATACCAAGAAGGGCTATTAAAACAAAGAATGCGAAAACAAACCACTGAATTGCATAGCCAATGTGCATCCCGGACTTTGCTTGGAATTTAGGCCAGTCTCTCACGAAATCTGAATCGGGTTCGGGCGCAAGTCGCAAAATTAAAGGAAGAGCTTTATAGCTGCTTTGCTGCTGAAAAACTTCCATATCCATGTAATACCACAGCGGTGGCGTAGCAGAAATAGGGTGATCGATACTCCCAAGGATGACTGGCTTAGAGCGTGGTAGAGCGAGGATGCCGCGTAAACTTAATTGCTCAGTTGGCGTCTTGAACTCAGGCAGTCCGTTTTGCTGTTTGGCCAGCCATCCGCGGTTCACCAAAATAACTTCATCTCGATTGCTTAGTAAAAAAGGGCTCATTAGGTAGTAGCCTGGTTTGCCCTTGTGAACAATATTGTCTAATAAGAATTGCTCATTAACTAGGTAGTGGCCCGTCGCAAGGGCTTTGGAGGCCGATTTAAGATGGTTGCTTTGTAGGTTTAAGTTTCTGGGAGGCAGCATGCTCAATTCTTCAAGCTCGGATTGGGTTTGCTGTTTCTCATCAGCTCGTTGCAATTGCCAAAGGCCCAAAGCACAAAAAACAAGCATCATTAGGGTGCAAAACAAAGAGAGGAAAAACTTAGGCTGAAAAGAATAGGGCATATTTAATGGTCAGTCGCAGTTCATTGAGTATTATTTTTCTGTTACGCTGAAGCTAGAACAAAGCCTATCAGAATAAGACTTAAAAAAAGGTGACCCATGAGCTTTTATAAAATTCTAATACTAATTAACTTGTTGGCGGTTCTTGTCAGTCTTGGTGCGGGCGCTTTCTTTTTAGGTAAAGATGATAATCAGCATACACGAGTGCTCACTGCGCTGACTGTACGCATATCTTTATCTATATCATTGTTAGTGCTATTAATTGCTGGCTATTATCTGGGGCTGATCGCACCGAACCAGTTTTGAGGGGCTACTTTCTAACAGGCGCAAGTGAACGTAACCGTTCACTTGTATACAAGTTGGCTTGATCTATGAATCTGAACTTTTTGCTGAAAGGTGATCTAACTTTTCATGCAGAGAGCTTAGTGACTCTTCAACACTCTTTAGTTCAGATTCTTTTTCGCTTTCATCAAGAGAGTTTTCCAAGCGATGGTTGATTTCCGAAGTTAAGGTTCGACCATTCTGTTTCGCTTGTTCTTCAAGCTTTCTTCTAAGCTCTTTTTCCATTCTTAATGAAAAAGCTTTTAATCTGTGTCCGTATTCGTCGCTCATAATTACCACAATAATGAAATATTTATTTAATGGCTACTATTATGATGTTACGGCTGTTTCACTCAACGGATTCCGTTGGCTTTCCG
>NZ_LWEY01001568.1:0-796 GCF_001634935.1 Oleiphilus sp. HI0043
GTTCGGCTTTTGGTGGGTAAGCAAGTCTGTGCTTTTGAAACTCGTGTCGCCTATCGTTCAATTCAGCCTTATAGCTATTATCACTTGGTTTATCCTGAAGAAATTACCGCGCTCCAGATTCGTAACTCTGAACGTGTCACGACAAATATTGAGGCTGAAATAGATAGCGACTTCGATATTTTTGGTGAATGGCCTAAACCTGCTTATATTGATAACTTAAGCAAAACTGGTGCAAGAATGTCTTCTCCCCAGTCATTGGGTGAAAAGGGGCATGAGCTTTTGGTGTCTTTTGAGCTGAGTGCGAGCGGTGTGACTAAGAGAATTTGCCTTCCGAGTATTATCCGCAATATAGAGCTAAATACCGATGAAGAAGTTGGTGAGGAAGGTCGCTATATTGTCGGTATTCAGTTTGTGAACCTGACTGATGAGTATGTGTTAACACTTTCCAGCTACATTTACGAAAATGAACGAAGATAAGGCAATGAGCCAAGCAAGTTTTACTNTTGGTTTGGTGCTTAACCCTCTAGCTGGAATGGGTGGGCCGGCTGCGCTTAAAGGTAGTGATGCAGCATCTACCACAGAAATAGCGATTTCCAGAGGCGTAGAGGCCAAGGCGGCCGATAGGCTAAGAGCGGTTTTAGTCGGTCTGAAAGATTTAGTTTTGCAGGGTAGATTGGCTTCAGTATCATTTTTGTGTGCAGGTGGACAGATGGGCGGAGATATCTGTTCAGAGTTTGCAGATGTCTTTGATATCGAGGTTTTGTTCCAGCCTCCTGAATTAACTCGAGCTGACGAT
>NZ_LWEY01001569.1:0-1214 GCF_001634935.1 Oleiphilus sp. HI0043
TTGAAGCCTATAAAGAAGCCAGTTCCGGCTTTGAAAACGAATTGAGAACGATTAACAAGCTAGATACGGCGCTTGAAAAACATGGTGCGCATGCAGTGTTGATTGATGGTAGTGAAATTAAGGGGCTGGAGTGGTTTTTGTCAAAAGGTGTTGTTAAGAATACTACACGCGCTGCTTATTACCGTTATTTCGCTCAGGATAGGGATATTCATGACGATATTAAGCTATACACCGAGATGCACAACCTAGTGGTAAATATCGAGTATTGGCAGACTCAATTATCCGTATTTTCTCAGGCCTTGAACTCTAAAAAGAGTAATTTCAGTAAACAAATAAAGCGTTTTAATTCTGTTGAAATTGCTAACCGAATTAATGCTTATGATAAAAAAGTTGGCAAACTTTCCTCAAGTAACTTGATGACGCCAAAGCTTAGTAAGAGCTTGCAGATTGAGGCAATGAAAAACGGTGTAGATACTTTGGCAAGTAGGCTTGGTAAGCTTCAAAGCAAAGTAAATAATGGTCCTAAACTACTTTCAAGCCAGTTATCTGAAAGCGCAGCTCTAGGGCAGCGACTCGCAGCGAAAAAAGTGAAGATAGAGGCTTTGCTAGATAAGTTGGATAGCGAGATTACTAATGTCTGCCGGCAGCATCTTTCTGAGCTAAGAAAGGTGATGATGTCCAATTATGAGAGAGCTGAGCAAGGCTTGGTGCATATTTTCCAGGGTATCGCTGAAAATAAATCGACTAAGCGAAAGAAAAGTAAAGACGGGCGCTATTCTCGATGATGTATTTTATTAAATCGACTAGAAACAACGTTCCTAGGCTTTATTCTTGGGTACTTCTTTTAGCTGTAGGTATGTTTTCAAACACTTCTTATGCTGCTAGTGATGACCCATTTATTTTTGAGTTGAAAAGTGATCTCGAAACCATTGGTGATATCAAACCGAGCTTTATCGTCTACCAAGATAAACCTTTACCCAAGGTCTCAATTAATTACATCTTAAAGCGCTACATAAAATTATTTGAAAACGCTAACTCGCCTAATGTAAAAATTGATGCTTTGAATCGTATTAATAACTTAAGGGAAAAGTACAAACTCGATAGCAAGAAACTTACGATTGATAAAGTTACTCAAAGTCAGGTGGTGCTCGATAGCTATGATCGTATTGTCGATTCAGGTGTATTTTATCAACGCATGGATGAATTGCTTTACC
>NZ_LWEY01001570.1:0-1076 GCF_001634935.1 Oleiphilus sp. HI0043
GCGCCCATGACCGCTAAAGCCGTAATAAGTAGTAATACCAGCCCCAACACACCTGCAACCGAGTTAACCAACTGCCTGACCTCTCGCTCAGTGCGCTGACTACGGTATTCAGATAACACTGGGACAAAGGCCTGGGAAAAAGCACCTTCTGCAAATAGACGCCGAAAGAAATTTGGAATTTTAAAGGCTACAAAAAAGGCATCTGCCCCCGCCGAAGCACCAAACAGGTTTGCTACGACAACATCCCGCACCAAGCCGAAGACCCGGGACAACATAGTCATTACTCCAACAATACCGCTTGAGCGAAGCAAACCACTTGCCTGCTTTGCTTTAATATTGCTCGACACCCCCTCCTTTGGAGCATTTGTTTTATTCTCGTTTTCCATATGCACTCGTAAACCTATTCAGTATCAGCGCGAAGCATACTTGGCTTGATATCAAAAGCAAAGACACCCTGCCCAGAAACATTTCTCTTTTCAAAGCATGGATAAAAGTTGAATCCGAGTATTTTCCTTCTATGCTTAATAAATTAGCCAATCACTCGTTTATATTACACAGGACTAAGACAATGGACGAACAAGATATTAATCGATTGATGCTGCACTACGAGCAGCTGTATCGGAAGTCGAATAGGGAGATTATTAATCCTGAAATCGAGGCACTTTCTACCAGCGATTTAAAACCCATCGTCAATATCGTGGCCCAGAGCCGGGCAGCTTATTTAAAGTTCATGTATGAACTAGGAAAAAAATATGATGATCTTGATGACTCACCGAGTGCCGAGGAATTAAAAAAACTCAAAACCCTGCGCCTTCGCTTTGAAGAGCTTGCTGAAGGAGCAAAAGCTTTTGAGACATCAATTCAGAAGGGCTATCTAGATCTAAAGACTAATTAAGCGACACACTTACAGCTGGGGATTCAGCACCAGCTGTTGATTTTCTTGGTCAATTTTAAACTCAAAACGCTTGAGAATATCCATCCCCAAAAGCCCATCATAAGTAAAGTCAGATAAGGGCAAAACTCCCAAAGTAACATCCCCCATTGATAATCCTCCAAGCGAGACTTGACCCACCTGC
>NZ_LWEY01001571.1:0-920 GCF_001634935.1 Oleiphilus sp. HI0043
GTATAAGCTTTGGCTGGCATTGTTTGATGGAATGCCGTATCAAATACTGCAACTTGTGGGAGATTAGGGTGCAGCACTTGTAAGCTCTCGATACCCACTATATTGGCTGGATTATGCAATGGAGCAAGGGGGATGCAGGCTTTGATCTGCTCAAGTACTTGTTCGCTAATCACAACAGATTCGCTAAAGATATTACCGCCGTGAACAACTCTATGTCCGATGGCCTTGAGTTCTTCTTTGATTGGAAAGTGCCGAGCAAGTTTCTCTATTGCTGCTTGTAGGGCAAGCGCATGGCTGTTGCCAAGTTCCGAAGATAGGTTTAATAAGAGGGTTTCTTTCTCACCTGAGTGCTTAACAGTAAGTTTGCCTTCTGTCTGATTAAGCGACTCTGCCAAGCCTTCTGCGAGAAGGCTTGTTTCAGGGTGGGTTGAGTAGAGTGCAAACTTTAAAGATGAACTGCCACAATTGATAACAAGAATAAGGGAGTTAGCCATGCTAAATAAACGTTTCCTAAGTTTATTGGGGTGGCCTGAGTACTAATTCTCTGCAGAAATTTCCAAGGCCCTTCGAGATGATTCGAAATAGATCTCATTGATTTGTTTAGCATTTAACTCGAATTTGGCTAATGCTGTCCAGTCTAACTTTTGCCATTCAGACTGTTCAAAGGCAATTGTGGTGGATAGGGCAAGTCCGGCATTACCTTTTAATAGAGTGAGCGCATCATTTATTCCCGGTGCTAATGAAATATGAGAGACGATATCGCTTAGTGATTGATCAAAAAATGCATCAAGGCAAGAAAGCAGGCCGACGGTGTAAAACTGGTCTTTTAGGCTTGGTTCAATATATTCCGATAGCCTTTCACACATTAGTGCACGTACCAGCGCCATATAGTGCAGCGCTTCGGGCTTGTCGTCCAACTT
>NZ_LWEY01001572.1:0-1327 GCF_001634935.1 Oleiphilus sp. HI0043
GGAGCCATTTGCTATTGTTGATACGACATACGAATCGTGGCACATAGTTCCTTTTGATCTCAAGTTAGATTTAGCTGCTCCCTACATGCTTGATGGGGCTCGTGCCAGTGGCAGCTCTGGTAAAGCAGTAAAATCAAATATTCACTACATTACGTTTCCAGTGTTCAAATTACTCGATATGTTTGGAGATTTACCTTGTTTAAAGAACAGCGAAGAACTAGATCTAGCATCCGTTTCAGAAGTCCTCCCATTTTTTCAAAATGACTTACTTTCGCTAAACGTTTTCCCCGAAACATTACTACTTTCTAACCCTGCCACAACATTAGCATGTATTGCTGATGCAGTAGCAGTAACAACGGCCACACCAATTGATAGCCTTTTTTATTGCCTTGGGGCTGGCCAACTATATCCGATTTCTGCTACAGCCATTGGCGACAATGTTGTTGGAGCCAATGCCGACAATGCAGCACGAGGGATCTATATTATGGGCCGCCACGGACTTCTTAAAGAGTATGCGCCTAATGGCTGTTACAGCAACTATAAAACAATCTGGACGAAAAGCCGTTATCGCTTCCATCTATGGAGCCCAATGAGACAAGGAAAATGCGCCCCCTTTGGATACCCTGAACTTGTCTGGACATCTGGCCTACCAGCAGACCAGCTTGATAATGACATGTCATTCATGATGTGGCGTAAAGTAGATTGCTGCACAATGGGAGGAAACTAAATGCGTTTAACTACTTTGTTTTTGTTATTAATATCGTGCTCTGCATTGGCAGAAATAGATGTTTCCAAGCATGTTGAAGACTCAACTAAAGCGTTTAAATCAAAAGTACAAAAACTCGTCGATAAAACAAAGCTGAATAATCAAAACCATGAAAAAAGCCTAGAGAAAATAGAAAAGTACATTAACTCAGAACAATATATAGCTAGACAGGCAGAACTATCTGAAAGAATTGGTGACTCACTTGGCATTGATATTGAAAAACCAAATAAAAATAGAACAGATGAAAGCCGAATTTTGCCCAAAGGACATAGCATTCTATTGTATGTCTCAAGCTCTATGCCTAAAGAAGTTATCCACCGCTATGCACTAGACCTCCACAAAATACAAGGCACAATTCTTATTCGTGGGCCAATTGGAGGCATCAGCAAGATGCTGCCTACCTCTCGATTTATCAGAGATGTTACTAAGCGTGATATGAGCTGTATTGATAAACCTGATAAACCTTGTGAGCGCTTAAATATAGCTATCCGAATAGATCCAAAGAGATTTGCTGAAAACAAAATTAACCAGGTTCCAGCATTAACCTTTGAAACCAATTAC
>NZ_LWEY01001573.1:0-945 GCF_001634935.1 Oleiphilus sp. HI0043
CGCTGGTCTTATAATGAACGAGTCAATATCGATATTATCCCAATGATATTCAGCAATAGCGATATCTTGGGCATACCCGGACTAGTTCGTTTGAATGTAGTGTTTTAATAATAAGAGTAAGAAGAAGAGATTCGAAAGAATACATTGTGTATTCTTTCGATAGTACTGACGATTAAGCTACTTTATTTTTTCGCTTCGATATCCAACAACTCGACATCGAATAGCAACGTTTCATTCGGCCCGATAGAACGGTTACCGTTTGGACCATATGCCAAGTCCGAAGGAATAAACAGCTGCCACTTTGAACCAGTAGGCATCAACTGAAGGGCTTCTGTCCATCCAGCAATCACACCATTAACCGGAAAACTTACTGGCTGACCACGATCAATCGAGCTATCAAAAACCGTACCGTTGATCAAAGAGCCGGTATAGTGAACTTTCACAACATCTGTCGGCCCAGGCTGCAGACCTTTACCTTCGGTCAAAACCTTATACTGAAGGCCGCTCTCTAGGGTAACAATACCTTCTTTGTTCTTGTTTTCAGCTAGGAATTCTTTCCCCGCTTTTTTGTTTTCTTCACCCGCTTTTTGAACTTCTTCTAGCTGCTTTTGCTGTAGGTCTCGCTGAAAGTCAGATAGAGTCTGCGCGACCTGCTCATCGGTAATAAGTTGAGGGTTGCCACTATAAGCATCTTTCAAACCTTGGACGAATACGTCGATTTGCAAATCAGGCATATCGTTAGTCATGCGCTTACCTAGAACCAAGCCAAAGCTATAGCTAACTTTTTGATCTTGAGTATCAAGAGACTTTAGAGGTTCAGCAGCATAGCTGAGAGTAGAAGCACCTATTAGAGCTAGGCCTAGAAGCGTTTTTTTCATGTTCATTTCCTGAAGAAGCCATTCTAAAAACGCTCACGTTACTTGTTTTTTGGTGAAATCTCTATGC
>NZ_LWEY01001574.1:0-834 GCF_001634935.1 Oleiphilus sp. HI0043
ATGAAGCCAAACGCAAGTAAAGAGAGCGGGGTAATCAAGAGCCAAGCAAAGATGCCTGGTAAGTGATCTTCCATGAATGGCGCGAAAAACAGACCTGCCAAGAAACCGAGGATAACCGTCGGTAGTGCTTCCATAAGTTCTATCGAAGGCTTCACTTTACGACGCAGTGCGGGTGCCATGAAGTAAGCCGTATATAGCGCGCCGCAGATAGCAAGTGGCGTCGCGACTAGCATAGCGTAAAATGCTGCTTTTAATGTACCAAAGGCAAGTGGCGACAGGCTGTACTTTGGTTCAAAGTCGTTGTTAGAGGCTGAAGACTGCCAAACGTACTCTGGCTCTTGGTACCCTTCGTACCAAACTTCTTGCCATAGGGCTGAGAAAGAAATTTCAGGGTGTTCGTTGTCAATGTGCCAGAAGCTAATCTGACCTTGCTCATTTTCGACTAATACATAGTTAGCGCGAGGTGCGATGCTGGCATGTGTGATGGCGGCGTCGCTTACTTTCTTCTCTAATGTTGTGCTGTGAGCAGTCGTGTTGAACAAAGAAATGGTGCCGCTATCATCTACCGAGGCAAAGCCTTTTCGGCGGTGTTCAATGGCGATTGATGTGATTTCTGCCGTAGAATCTTCATCAATTGAGAAGTCACGAATTCGCTGTAATGAGTAGTGGTTGTTGTCGTCACGAACCATAAACCATTGAGAAACAATCCCGCCGGACTCAGTCACCAATATAGAGGAACCGCCAAGTAAAAGTTCCATGCCGATAATGTCTCTGTTCTCGGGCAAATGAACGGTGCCGTTAATGGTCGCCTGTTCGTTATCGGCCAGGTCGAAG
>NZ_LWEY01001575.1:0-1268 GCF_001634935.1 Oleiphilus sp. HI0043
ACTTCGTATTTGAAAGCTTAGATCCCTATACTGGCGCTAACTATCAGGCTGATCGTGCCACGGTACGTGTTACCTCGGTTGCATCAGGGAACGAAGTCGCCACATTACACCCCGAGAAGCGAGTTTACTTCTCTAAGAACAGCCCTATGACGGAAGCAGGCATTGATGCCGGGCTATTCCGTGATCTCTATATTGCTTTAGGCGAGCCACTCACTGACGGTGCCTGGGCAGTTCGTATTCAAATAAAACCCTTCGTTAGATGGATTTGGCTTGGCACTATTTTTATGGCGCTAGGTGGATTGTTTGCGATAAGTGATCGTCGTTATCGCTTAAAGTCAAAACTCGTAGACAATAAAAATGGAGGCCTGGTATGAACAAAAGAATCGTCCTTTTCACACCTCTCGTTCTTACTATTGCTCTTGGGCTCATACTATATACCGCTATCGGTAAGGATCCTACCAAACTAGAAACGGCACGGCTAAACGACCCAGTACCGAAGTTTCAGCTGAGTTCTTTGTCAGACCAAAATAAGCAGCTCAATAACTCAGTATTCAGCGGTGAGGTAATGCTCTTAAATGTCTGGGCAACCTGGTGCCCATCGTGTCGAGTTGAGCACCCCTATCTAAACACTCTGTCAGAGCAGGGCGTCAAAATCGCTGGATTAAATTACAAGGATGAGCGTGATGCTGCTCAGGTTTGGCTTGCAAAACTAGGCAACCCTTATACATTCAACATTTACGACCCTGAGGGAAAGCTTGGATTTGATCTAGGTGTTTACGGTGCTCCAGAGACATACATTATCGATCAGCACGGATATGTCAGGCATCGCCATGTTGGTGTCGTTGATGACAAAGTCTGGCACTCGACGCTTAAGCCTTTGATCGACAAACTCGAAGGAAAGGTGGTGCTATGAACGAGCTCACAAGCAGATTAATTTTGCTGTTTTCCCTTACAACTTTCTTTTCGCTTCCTATTAGCGCAAATATAGACGTTTATCAGTTTTCTGATGAAGAAAGGCGCATGAATTACCTTGAGTTGACTAAGGAGCTCCGTTGCCCAAAATGTCAAAATCAAGATATCGCTGACTCTAACGCCCCAATTGCTGCCGACATGCGCAAAGAGGTTCACCGTTTACTTGAAGAAGGGAGTAGTCCTGAAGAAGTTGTTCAATTTATGATTGATCGCTTTGGAGATTTCGTCACCTATAAGCCAAAAGTTAGTAGTGAAACCTTAATGCTCTGGTATGGACCTTGGATTTTTATCATTTT
>NZ_LWEY01001576.1:0-986 GCF_001634935.1 Oleiphilus sp. HI0043
CTGTTCCAAGATGGCCTTAAGATCATCCCCAGGGAACGGATACAATTGCTCGATACGAATCACCGCAGTATCAGTAATTTCATTATGCTGTTGGAAATTCAACAGGTCATAATAAACCTTACCGCTACACATAATGACGCGTTTTATATTGCGAACATCATCAACATAGCTATCGCCAATAACTGTCTGGAATGTACCTGAGCTCAAATCATCAAGCGTTGAGGTAGCTTCTTTGTGACGAAGTAAACTCTTCGGCGTAATGGCGATCAGAGGCTTCCTCAAAGGTCGTTTAACCTGACGACGAAGCATATGGAACACCTGTGCTGGCGTAGTTGGCACACAAACCTGGATATTATGCTCAGCACACAACTGCAAGTAGCGTTCCAAGCGAGCGGAGGAGTGTTCAGGACCCTGACCTTCATAACCGTGAGGTAGTAGCATGGTTAGGCCACATAGGCGCCCCCACTTTAACTCACCACTGGTAATAAACTGGTCAATAACAACTTGTGCGCCGTTTGCGAAGTCACCAAACTGAGCTTCCCAAACTACGAGTGCACCAGGGTTGGTCGTTGCAAAACCATATTCAAAGGCAAGAACCGCCTCTTCCGATAACAAGGAGTCGATAATCTCGCACTTAGGCTGATCTTCTTTGATATTCTGCAAAGGCACATAAGTCGATCCATCTGTCTGGTTGTGTAAAACAACATGACGATGAGAGAAGGTACCGCGACCAACATCTTGACCTGAGATACGAATTTCATGACCTTCTGCTAGCAAACTAGCATAAGCCATTACCTCGCCATAACCCCAGTTCAGCGGCATTGCGCCCTGATTCATTTTATTTCGATCTTCAATGATCTTCTGAACCTGCTTCTGAATAGGAAAGCCTTCATGTATCGCACCTAGCTTTTTACCTAAACGCTGCAAGGTTTTGGCATTGACCGAAGTCTTAGCCTTAGCTGTCCACTCATGGCCAATGAATGGCG
>NZ_LWEY01001577.1:0-1503 GCF_001634935.1 Oleiphilus sp. HI0043
AAAAAAATTAGCTTACTACTGTTGTAAGCCCTTTCCCTTAGATAAACTCTTATGCCTGCGCGCCTATTTCTTTTATAGGAATAGGTTAATTTATCGTTTCTTCATTAAGGCTTTAACCGTGCTTTCTACGCCTCAATATAAGACTATTTTAATCATAGCGTTTTTACACTTTTTTACTGGTAAGGCGCTTGCTGCCGAAATTATTACCGAGTCACATGGCTTTGCTTTGTACGGCGACCTTAAATACCCGCAGGACTTTTCTCATTTTGACCATGTCAATCCTAACGCCGCCAAAGGTGGGAACCTGCGTCTAATGGGTTTCGGTTCTTTTGATTCTCTAAACCCTTACATTTTAAAAGGAACCAGCCCCTTCAATTCTCCGGGAATGTTTATGTATGGGTTTACAGAGCTAAATGAAACTTTATTAGCAGGAACCGGAAGCTACTCACCATCAGGCGATGAACCACAAAGTGCCTATGCCCTGTTGGCCGCTAAAATCCGTTACCCCCAGAATTATGCTTGGGTCGAGTTTGATATCCAGCCAGAAGCACACTTCCATGACGGGCACCCGGTCGACGCTGAAGATGTTGTGTTTTCATATACTACCCTTACAGAAATCGGGCACCCGCGTTTCAAACAAAGCCTTCGCGCCGTTACCAAAGTCAAAGCGATTGACGCCGATACAGTGCGCGTTGAGTTCGATCAGGCCGACCAAGCTGCAAATATCTTACGATTTGGTGAAATGCCGATATTACCCGCGCACTTCTGGGTGGATAAAGATTTCGAACGCAGCTCCCAAACCATTCCACTGTTAAGCGGGCCTTATAGAGTCGGTGACGTAAAGGTTGGCCAGTCAATCAAGTTAGAGCGTGTAAAAGACGCTTGGTTTACTAAGTTGCCTAAGGGTGAATTAAATATCTATAAAGGTAGATATAATTTCGATACCGTAGTGATAGATTTTTACCGCGATCAGTCAGTGGCATTTGAGGGCTTTAAGTCTGATAGCTTTGATCTGTTTTTCGACTATACCGCAAAAAACTGGGCTAAGGCCTACGACTTCCCTGCCTTGAATGAAGGTAAGGTCATTAAAGCGGAAATTAAACATGATATTCCCAGCACCACTCAGGCTTTTTTCTTTAACAACCGCCGTAAGATATTTTCCGATCCAAAAGTCAGAGAAGCACTGAGCTTAATGTTTGACTTTGAGTGGACGAACAAAGCCCTTTTTAATGGCGCTTATAAGCGAAACCAAAGCTACTACCCTAATTCAGCATTCAAAGCTACTGGCCTCCCTAGTGAAGAGGAGCTTGAACTACTATTGCCTCATAAGAAAAATTTGCCTGTTTCCCTATTTGAGTCTGCCTTTTCCCTACCCAAAACTAAAGGCAATGGAAATATTCGTACAGTACACCGCAGAGCACTCAATCTTTTAAAACAAGCTGGCTGGATTTTAAAGGATGGTGAATTAAGGCATGCAAACAGCGGAAAAGTATTTAGCTTCGA
>NZ_LWEY01001578.1:0-536 GCF_001634935.1 Oleiphilus sp. HI0043
TACGCGCCTCCCTCAACATTGAACAAGTCAGAGATTACCTGGCACAAAAAAATCGAGGGATTGGCTACCTAATGGGTTCGAGTTTTGGCGCAATCACGCCGTTTTGTTCCTGCTCCAGCATTCCCGTATTCCTAGGTTTCACCTCAGCGGGTATTCCCGTAGGAATTACTATGTCCTTTTTGCTTACCTCACCACTCATTAACGAGGTGGCCATACTGTTACTGCTAAGTCTACTAGGCTGGAAATTCACCCTTATTTACGTATTGGTGGGCATGACGGTTGGGATCCTTGGCGGCCTATTTCTAGACACCATCAAAGCCGAAAAATGGTTACAGTCTTTTGCTGCAGAAGCCCTCTCCAAAGCACAAGGAAAAGAGCCACAAACTACAGCATCAAAAGCTCAAGCGCTTGGCTTTCAACAACGTCATCAATTTGCAGTACGTGAGGCAACAGAGATTTTTGGCCGCGTATGGAAATGGGTAATTATTGGCGTCGGTCTCGGCGCTGCTTTACATGGCTTCGTACCAGATGGCTGG
>NZ_LWEY01001579.1:0-1009 GCF_001634935.1 Oleiphilus sp. HI0043
GTGTAGCCGATAATATCGCCAATAATCCTCATGGATGGTTTTGGTGGGTAGATATAGGTATTGCGCACCATAAACTCTTTCAGAATGTCATTCTGAATCGTGCCTGAAAGCTGTTCTTGTGAAACGCCTTGCTCTTCTGCTGCAACGATGTAGCTAGCCAGGATTGGCAAGACTGCGCCGTTCATGGTCATGGATACCGATACTTTATCAAGCGGAATGCCGTCGAAAAGAATTTTCATATCTTCGACTGAATCAATCGCCACACCTGCTTTACCTACATCACCCGTTACGCGTGGGTGGTCTGAGTCGTAACCTCGGTGAGTCGCTAAATCAAAGGCAACTGATACGCCTTGTGCACCGGCAGCCAGGTTTTTGCGANAGAAAGCATTTGACTCTTCTGCGGTGGAAAATCCTGCGTATTGGCGGATGGTCCAGGGGCGGCCGGCGTACATCGTTGCCATTGGGCCACGTACAAAGGGAGCCATACCGGGAAGTGTCTGGGTGTGAGGCAGGTCTTTTGTATCTTCCTCGGTATAGAGCACCTTAACGGGAATACCTTCTGGCGTCTGCCAGGTCATTTCATCCGGACTGACCCCTTTCATTTGTTTGGTCGCAAGCGCTTCCCATTGCTCGAGTTGTGCGGCTAAATCAGGCTTTTTATCAGACATAGTATTTCTCGTTAAGTAATAGCTGCTCTATTGTTATGCTTATGTAAGTGCTTACTGATCCATGGGTTGGTTAAGCTCTATTAAAATGCCGTCGGCACTTTTTGGGTGGATGAAGATCACTTTACAATTGTGCGCACCAGGTGAAGGTGCATCGGAAAGGAATTGATAACCCTTTGCCTTCAAACGCTCAACATCCGCTTCGATATCGTCGCTGCGGAAACAAAGGTGGTGAATGCCACCGCCTTTCTTTTCCAAGTATTTCTGCACAGGGCCTTCACCGTTAAGTGGGTGAATCAATTCAATACTGGTTTTCTCAACGTCTAAAAACGCAGCACTGGTTT
>NZ_LWEY01001580.1:0-706 GCF_001634935.1 Oleiphilus sp. HI0043
CAACGTTTGCTCCGGTCTGAAAACCAGTATCCTGGAAAGAGCCATCTAGAAGGCTTTGACCGTTAAAGTTTGTCTTTTCAGAAATTGACTGAATTTCAGCTTTTAGCTGCTCAACCTCTTCTTGTAGAGAAGAACGCTCCAAATCAGTGTTTGAACCATTCGCTGATTGTAGCGCTAGTTCACGAACACGCTGTAAAGAAGTTGTGATACTGTTTAAAGCACCTTCAGCAGTTTGTGCCAAAGAAACACCATCACCTGCGTTTCGGTTAGCTACGTTAAGACCACGAACCTGAGCGTCGATTCGGTTTGAAATTGCCAAACCCGCCGCATCATCCTTCGCACCATTGATACGTAAACCTGAAGATAAACGTTGCAAAGCCTGGCTTTGAGCGTTTTGTGAACTTTCAAGGTTACGCTGAGCATTTAAAGACGCGATATTGGTATTAATTATTTGAGGCATGTCGTTTCTCCGATCAATTTTGCAAGTAAACGAACGAGACTTTAAAACACACCATGCTTTGTAAAGCACGCTCTCGATCGCTTGTTACATCATTTAACGGCCCCCCACAAAATTACTTTAGTTTTTTTTACAAAAACAATGTAAGCAAGTGTAACAAACCCCTTCTTGCTCAAACACTCCTACTTCACTAGCTATATAGATTGCGGCAAGCACTAGCCAAAAAAACGGCAAACATATCGTTTAAAG
>NZ_LWEY01001581.1:0-1621 GCF_001634935.1 Oleiphilus sp. HI0043
TCATCATCCATTAAGGGTGCGTTGAGGGTATTTGGAAAGGCACCTTTATCGAACTCAACCGGTGCTCGAACATCCATTAGCGGAATATCATTCAGGAAAAGTTCGAGGTAGTTGTCTGTATCAGGTCTGTTGCTCATAGTGCTTAATAGTCAGGCGGTGCAAAGAAGGGGGAGATTATAGGGAAAATGCTTATGTAGAGCCATGCCTTATCTTTAAAACACTAGAACCAAAAGGCTTTAGAGCGCCACACTAATGAGTAAGCCAAGCCCTGACAGAAATAACAAACCCTTACACGCAGACATGAAATGGGCTTCACTCATTTTTGTATGCAAGCGATGTCCTAAAGTCGAACCAAGTAAGCAAGCCGGTAACAAAATTATGTCGATAATCAACAACGACGACACAGAAAAACCACTCTGTGACTGGGCGGCTAAGGCATACGGAACGATTTTAACCAGATTCATCATCGCAAAAAACATGGCAGCGCTTGCCAACCACGTGCGCTTGGGTAATCGTATCGTGGCCAAATAAATATTAATCGGTGGACCACCTGCGTGTAGCAATGTGCTGGTTAAACCAGACAAGGTCGCCCAAAAAAGACCTGCATAGGGCAGGTGAGCCAAAACGGGGCTCAACTGTTTCCACAGCGCGAATGCAATGCAAAATAAACCAAGCAAAGACTGTAACAAGCTACTGGACAATCCACCCAATAAATAGCCACCCGCGATGATGCCGACCAGTGCCGCGGGGCCGATCACTTTTATTTCTTGCCAGTTCACGCTGCGCCAATAATAGTGCATCGTCTTTGCGTCCATCACAATGAGAAGCGGCAACATTAAAATAGCGGCAACCGGCACGGGCATCACGAACGATAGTAATGGTACCGCGATAACACCCGCTCCTCCGGCAAAACCAGATTTTGAGATCCCCGTTATTAACACGCCAACCACGGCTAGCCCCCAAAATAGCGGGTCAAGCAATAATAGGCTTAGGTCATCAGTTGCATTCATCAGAATGTTTTCTCGCGTTATATTACAAGCAATTATCTTGGCGGGAGGTCAAACCAAAGAGCAGTCAAGCCTTCATCTTTGGCCGTAATAGATAGCTGATCTTTTATAATACCTAGACCATCACCTGGCTTTAATTCAAGCTTGTCAGTCGATGTAACGCCAAGTCCCTCCCCCTCAATTACATGCAAATAACCCACTCGCGCTTGAGCCGTCAATTCGTAGCGTTNTCCGGCGTTTAGCTGCAAGCGAAAAAGGCTCACATCCTGGTGAATACTTAGGCTACCGTTGCTTCCATCTGGCGTTACCAAAGCTGTCAGTGTCGAAGACTGTAAGATGGGCATTTGCTCGTAACTAGGTTCAATGAGTTTTACATTTGGACTGATCCAAATTTGCAAAAACTTCAATGCTTCGGTTTTAGATGCGTTAAATTCAGAGTGCATAATCCCTGACCCTGCGCTCATACGCTGAACCTCTCCCTCAGGCACTATAAAGTGATTTCCTGTGCTATCTCTGTGCTCGATAGCCCCCTCCAATATATAAGAAATAATTTCCATATCTCGATGACCATGATTATCAAAACCCGCACCGGGGGAAACCTCATCATCATTGAT
>NZ_LWEY01001582.1:0-1159 GCF_001634935.1 Oleiphilus sp. HI0043
AGTATTGTTGAGGAAAAAAAGGCAGGCAAAAAAGTGACCAAGAAGGTAACTAAGGTTCGTAATAAAGGCTCAGCATCCAAGGCATAAGCGCTTTTCGTTAGAATTAAGTCTTAATTTAGAAGTAAAAAAGCCGCATTCAAATGAGATGCGGCTTTTTGCTTTTTGCTTTTTGCGGATCGAATTGTTTCTAGAACAGAACTCGACAACGAATCGTTCCGTTGACTGTTTTTAGCTTGTCTTTCGCTAGACCGCTGCACTCTTTATTAACATCAATTACAACATAACCCACGCCTTCGTTGGTTTGAAGGTATTGACCTAGAATGTTGATGTTGTTTTCAGATAGCACTTGGTTGATCTCGGACATAACACCCGGAATGTTCTCATGAATATGAAGAATTCTGTGGTTATCTGGGTGAGATGGTAGCGCAACCTCAGGGAAGTTAACCGAAGTGATAGAAGTACCAGTATCACTATAGGTAGCTAGCTTCTCACCAACTTCGAAACCAATGTTGGCTTGCGCTTCCATTGTGCTACCACCAACGTGAGGCGTTAGGATAACGTTATCAAACTCGCGAAGAGGAGAAATAAATTCTTCGTTGTTTGACTTAGGCTCTACAGGGAATACATCCACTGCGGCGCCCAATACTCGGCCAGACTTAAGTGCTTCACATAATGCGTCAATTACAACAACTGTTCCACGAGCTGCGTTAATGAAGATGCTGCCATCTTTCATTTGAGCAAACTGTTCTGGTCCCATCATGTCTTGTGTTGCACCGGTTTCAGGTACGTGCAGGCTGACAATATCAGACATGCCAAGCAAGTCTTCCATAGAATCAAGTTGCGTTGCATTACCCAAAGGAAGTTTGGTTACTACATCGTAGAAGTAGACCTTCATGCCCAATGATTCAGCAAGAACGCTCAACTGGCTGCCGATGCTGCCGTAGCCAACAATCCCGAGCTTTTTACCGCGAATTTCGTAGCTATTGGTAGCTGATTTTAGCCAGCCACCGCGGTGAGCAAGAGCATTCTTCTCAGGTACGCCACGAAGTAGTAGAATTGCTTCGGCAAGTACTAGTTCGGCAACACTTCGAGTATTTGAGTAAGGAGCGTTAAAAACAGCGATACCGTGTTTGGTAGCTGCTTTAAGGTCGACCTGATT
>NZ_LWEY01001583.1:0-815 GCF_001634935.1 Oleiphilus sp. HI0043
ACAAAAGCGAATCGCAAATTCATCTACTTGATAAAATATGTATAGGCAAACAACGAAATTCATTATGGATAAAACCAGGAAGAATTCTGGTATTTCAAGACCTAGCATTCCCAGTAAGATCATTCCTGTGATAGCGCTTCCCACCATAAACAAGGCATTCATAATGTTAATCACAGCGATGGTTCTCGCTCTAAAAGCCGGTTCCGCTCTTTCCTGGACAAAGGCATAAAGTGGGACGATAAAGATGCCTCCTGAGATACCTATACCGATCAGATCAATCAACACTCTAAAAGAACCTTCAGCGTTTAGGAATGTAAGCCAAGTGTGGATAATTTCAGGTTGATGAGGAATTGCGCTATAAAGATCTACACCAAATAGGCTTAATCCCAACGCGCCAATCGGTACAATACCCAACTCAACCTGTGATGAAGACAGTTTTTCACAAAGCATCGAGCCAAGTGCAACACCAATGGTAAATACCGCCAATAGTAAGGTGACGAGTGAGGAGTCCCCCAACAAGACTTCTTTCGAGAAGTTAGGGAATTGCGTTAAATAAGCTGCACCTAAAAACCAAAACCAGGAGATTGCCGCAATTGCTAAATATATCGGCCGGTGCTTTCTTGCTTCGACAATTAGAGAGTGGGTAGTTTTAATAGGGTTATATGAGACTGTTATATCAGCTTGGCTCGGTGGGGCCAAAGGTATTGAACGGCTACTAAGATAACCGAGCAATGCAAAAAACACGACGGCACATGCTGTCACAATCAGAAAGCTATCTAATTGCATGATGATACCAGCGCCAATAGTACCCAAAA
>NZ_LWEY01001584.1:0-1085 GCF_001634935.1 Oleiphilus sp. HI0043
TTGAGGTTGATAATGGGCGTGGAAGGCAAAGTGCTCCAGCGCATCATTGATTTCCCCTTCAACACGTAGGCGGTGATCAATGGACTCCTGAAGCACATCATTATGGAAGCATATTTTTTTGTGGGGAGTCTTTTTCGCTTCATACATAGCGGCATCGGCGTGCTTAAGCAGTTCTATTGCATCGCAATCGAATTCGTTGATGACTGCTATGCCGATGCTCGCGTCGATACGGTAACGTCGGTCTGATAATTCAAAGTGTTTTTCAAGGTCTTTAAGGCTTCGTTGGGCAACTTGAAGAGCTTCTTGCTCTACTTGCTTGCGAGAGCTACTGAGGTCTTCAAGCAAAATAACAAACTCATCGCCACCAATCCTAGCGATGGTATCGACTTCTCTTATAGAGTTTTGAAGCCGCCGGGCCACGGATACCAGAAGTTTGTCACCCACATAATGGCCTATGGAGTCATTGATTCGCTTGAAACCATTGAGGTCGATAAATATCAGGGCGCCAAAGAGGTGTTCTCGTTTAATCCTATCGATAACTTTCTGGGTTCTGTCCATCAAAAGTCGACGATTGGGGAGATTGGTTAGAGCATCGTAAAATGCAAGTTGTTCTATCTGGGTTTGAGCTTTTTGTTGCTGGGTTCGGAGGTTATGCTTCTCTAATGCAATGCTGGTTAGGTGAGTGAAGTGTTCCAGGATTTCTAAATGTGATTCATTTGGTCTTTGAATTTCAGGAAAATAGACAATGAATACTCCCTGGACCTCCTTTTGGGCCGAAAATATGGGAGTTGCCCAGCAGGCTTTAAGGTTTAGTGTTAGCGATAAATGAGCAAAATTTTGGCAATAAAACGTATTTTGCAGGTCTTCAATAATGATGGTTTCACCCGTCTGCGCTGCTATAGCACAGGGCATGCTATCGTGAGCGATCGGTATGCGGTCAACTTTTGAATGGAATAGCTCGGGTAGGCTGGGGGCTGCCAGTTGACGGAGCTCTTCATTCTCGATAATGAAAATAGCGGTCTTGATATGTTCGTCGACAAGGGCTTCGATATGAATAGCAATATCTTGGAGGCAGAGTTTTAAGT
>NZ_LWEY01001585.1:0-373 GCF_001634935.1 Oleiphilus sp. HI0043
GAGCTCGGCTAATCAGAAGGTTTTCGTATCCGGGAAGGTGACTGGCGCCGACTCAGGCTTGAGTGAGTCAAAAAGTGAAGCTGCTTCCAGTCTGGTCTCGCTGAAAGAGCTTTGGGGGAAGACTAGCACTGAAGATAGAAAAGCCTTTTTGGTTTGGGCGTTTCAGGAGTAAAAAAGCGCTAAGTCGGCTTAGGTCGAAGAGCTGGCTCTACAGCTTGCCGCTATTTTCCTACGCAAAAGATGTTGCTGACTAAGCCGGCAACATCTTCGATAAAACCAGTCTTGTTTGTATTTGGCTCACTCAGATCAATATCGGTGCAATCTGGTATTTCTGTTTCGCTACTTAGAATCGTTTCTATCGCTGTCTGAAAGT
>NZ_LWEY01001586.1:0-799 GCF_001634935.1 Oleiphilus sp. HI0043
CAATGGTTGCCAGTGGCATAAGTTATAGCCGCCAACAAGCAATGAAAAAGCGCAAGCTTCGCATTAACAAACTAAGGCAACAAGCTGATGAGCTATTAAGCTACACCTCACTTTTATTAAAAATTGATGAAAGCTACGTACTGATCACCCAAGTTCAATCTTTAGCAGTGAACGCCTTAAAAGCAGCGCAGCAATTAGCCCCCGACGATCAATTAATTCTTTCCCACTTACGAACTCAAGAGGGAAAGTTACTAAACTTCAAAAGCGGACAACGAGAAAATAAAGTCGCCTGTTATGTCACCAGTGATATTGAACTGACCCAGGCACAAAGCCAAATCGGTCAAATCAGTAAGTTACTCGACATCTATCGCAATAAAGGCTCATTAACGGCGGCAAAGTGCCAGGAGCTGCAAATTCATCTGCAAACAGTCAAGGTCGAGCTCAACATAAATAGTAACTTATACCAGGCCGACAGCTTCGCTGAGGAAGGCGATATGACGATGTATCAGATGCATATCAAGCAAGCTCTGGACTTGCTGAAAAAGACCAGCATAGATAATGATACGAAAAACACCCGCATACGAGAGCTAAGCGAACTCCTGACCGAAGCAAAACGAACAAACCGTGTCGTAGGCGAAGGTAACTTGATCAAACCTCAAGCCAAGAAGGCAAAAAAGAAAAAACCGATCAGCGACTCAGCAGAAACGGAAACCAATCAAAACGAATGTACCGACACTTCAACTGAGCAAAAATAGAAGTAGTGAGTCGACTCAAGTAAATCTACCCCCTCTTAAAACAA
>NZ_LWEY01001587.1:0-548 GCF_001634935.1 Oleiphilus sp. HI0043
GCCACAGGCTCTAACCCCAGAATGGCTCAGGCCAATGGCGTCAATACTTCGTTAATGGTTATTCTTGGGATGTCACTATCTAATGCCCTTGTCGCCCTGGCAGGCGCTTTATTTGCTCAAAGTCAGGGTAGCGCTGATGTAACTATGGGGGTCGGCATCATTATTATCGGCCTTGCTTCTGTGATAGGCGGCGAAGCCTTGATTAGCCCGAAGAACCTGTTTCGCTGGATCCTTGCCTGCCTGATTGGCTCACTACTCTATCGCCTGGTTATTGCCGTGGCACTTAACGGTGAATTATTAGGCCTTAAAGCTCAAGATCTCAATTTGATCACGGCTATTTTGGTAACGCTCGCAATTGTTGCCCCAAATATCAAAAGCGCCATTAAAGCACGCACGAGGTTCGGCCAATGATCTCAATGAGCAAGGTAGATGTTAGTTTTAATCTCGGCAGCCCCTTAGAAAACCATGTATTAAAGGGAATCGACCTGACTATTCCTAAGCATCAATTCATTACAGTTATTGGCAGCAACGGTGCAGGTAAATCAACC
>NZ_LWEY01001588.1:0-933 GCF_001634935.1 Oleiphilus sp. HI0043
CACCACGGTTAAAACTCGAACCTTTGACAAGTACCTGAGCGCTCGTACTATCCCTGATAGGCCCAGGTGGCGAGCCGTAGTGCGCACGGCAAACTTCGTTTTGGCTAACTGCGACTTGAATGAACAAGATACACAGGAACTATCTGAACTAACCAGGCGTGTTGAAGACAACTATTCATAGGCTAGATCACTTGCAATCAATTCCCTCATCAGCTCACCCCCAAATAGAACCAAGGAAGTAAAATGGCAAAATATGATAAGCGGCACTCAAAAGGAAGCGAGCGGACGCTGGAAGAAGCTAATAAGCTGGCAAAAGCGAACCAACGCCCAGGCCAAACGAAAGAACAAACAAAAATCATTGCCCAGGGTATTCAAAAAGGGATTGAGCAGTATAAAAAACAGCACAAAGCCAAAAGCCGAGAGCTCGACAAGCAATTAAAAGCTGCAGAAAAAGCCAAACAGATGGCAAGCAGTAGTGAAGAAAAACAGCTTGAAGAGCATGTTCAGCCACCTAAAGCACAGACGTGGTTACCCTGGTCTTTACTCGTTTTATCATGGGTTTTGTTTGCAATATTCCAAGTAATATAAGAACTCATCTCGATGAAATTTGATTAGTTTTGAACCAAGTCTCACTGAAAACTCTGAATTTAACCTAAGTTACCTAAATTACCCTTCTTTGCCACAGCTTCGTAATCCTCTTTTTTATATGGTTTAAATCACTTACTTGTCATTGCTTTGGAGGAGTCCCCCAAAAAAGTCAGACAAGAAAGAACCTGAAAAAGAATAGTTCTTTAAGAACATATAAAACACTTACATACATGAAAAAAACAAAATTAAGAAAATTAACGGAGTCGATTGATGAAAAGCCTGAAATTGAAGTTGGTGACACTGACGTCACTACTTGTTGCTGCATTCGCGGTTAATGCGAACGGC
>NZ_LWEY01001589.1:0-20170 GCF_001634935.1 Oleiphilus sp. HI0043
CCGGCATAGTCGAATTAACTTTGTTACCCCAGAGCAAAGGCACTTAGGTCTGGATGAAGAAATATTATCGAAGAGGGATGAGCTTTATCGCAAGATGAAAAGAAAGAACCAAATAAGGTGGTCAAAAGCTACGCGGAACTGGGAGAAAGTGGGTGACGTTAAGTTGAACCCGGAGAAGGAAAAACAAGCAGCTTAAATGCTCAGGCGACAACTACCTTGAAAAACGCCGATAAGGAGAAGTAATCATGAGCGACTTTTTTGAAATTGTTCTTATAGGCGTAGCATTTATACCTGTAGGTTTGATTCTCCTGTTTTTGTTTCTTGGGATACATGAATGTATAAAAAATCCAGAGGCTATAAAGGAAGCTTTTCCAAAAAAAACAAGAAATGAAGGGAATTGTTTGGCTAATGAAAGTCGAGAGTTTGGTGAATGGACGGCAGGAATTGATAACCCTATGCTTGATACTAAGTATGGGGATAGAGGTTTATGAGATAGGTGTGTGATTTATAGAGATCGTTTCTAATTATTTCTCTCATCTTTGTTGCGCCGCAAATATTTCATTTTGTATTGCTATTTAATCGATCCTTTATATTAGTACATTCGATTTATTGGTTTCTGTGCAGCTACGCAAAACCTTTAAGGTATTATTGTTAGGCTATATTCTTTTGCACCGATGTAGGGATAATGTATGCCTTGTTTTGGGAGCTTAACCTGATGCCCGTTTAATCTAGGTAATTCAACAGCGAATGCTTCAATTGCTGGTTTGGGAAGAGATTTGATATATTTATTTAGATATCTTTTTCTAACAAAGATAATATTTTCTGGATTAGCAATTTGCTCCCATATTTTTTTATTTTTTGAAAGGGCTTTACAATATTTGAACTCTCTTTTTTTATAACAGTCGGTATCACCTACTAATTTACTGCCACTGGTTTTTTTATGCACTGGGAGTAGAGCTGGATCAATTAGAAATGCGGCATGAATCTTTGTGCCTTTACCCCAAAGCCCTCTAGCCAAACAGTCATTATTTTCAATTTGTCCTACTTGAGTAGTATTGTTTTTGGGGGCGAATTTAAAGTTGCATGCAAAAACACTTGTAATTGGATCGCTTCCAGCTTTTTCCTCAATGATGGGATACAGTAATTTATATAGATCTAATGGAATAGAGTTAACAACCAAATCAGAATAATTAAGCACGGCATAGCCGTGCTTATTTTGTGTGGTATTGACGTCTTTGGTAGCTAATGGATCTGATAAAGCAAATAATAACGAGCTAATTGCACTTAAACAAATTCCTATGAAGCCTTTAATAAACAATGTTTTCATCATCTGCCGTATTTTTCGTCACGAATTTCTTGCATATCTTCCATCCAATCCAATACTTCGTCATTCATAGTTTCGTTATTAATGTTGATATCATCTAGTTCATTTCCTCCGATTTCAAGAAATGCCTGATCAAGTGAGTCTTTTGTTGTCATCATAACATCTGCCATTTCGTTTGCGATACGTGTTTGTTCGATTTCTGAATCTGCTAAGTCATATTGTTCCTGATAACTTTCTAGGATATACGCCATTAATGCTCTGCCTTGAACATCCCTTGAATCTTTATCTGTATTTGCTCCCGACCAACCTGCGCCTGCTTTCATTTTAAGACCAAATGTGTCTGCTAGATCGGCTACTTTATCAATAACTCCCCCTTCAGGGCCTTTATCTCCGCCCATTTTCTTCAATGCGCCTGCTCCCAACTTTAGCAAGCCAGATAGATCTATTTGTGCATCTGCGCCTGCATTGGCTTGTATGGCGCTTGAATCTGTGTCTGACGCATTAAAGCTTCCATACATGGCATCGGACATGCCGTCGATAAGTGAGTTTTCCGTTGCTCGACTTTCACCGGATAGCGCTTGCTTAGCTAGGTTAAGTCCAGCGTCTGAAAGTACGCCTTCAGTTGTAGTATCCATAAGATCTGCAATTTTACCTTTATCTGCATGAGTACCTTCTTTGAATTCGGAGCTATCATCGGATGTTGCTGAAGATTGTGTTAGCGTTGATACATTTACGGGTTTTCCTGAACCATCGGGACTAAACGAAATGGTGCCAACTCCTGAGCCTCCATTTTCTTCGAACTGAGCAAAGCTTTGGGGGTTTACAAACTCGCCTCCGCCAGCAGTATCTATTGTGTCAAGATCTTTTTTATCTAATGCTACTTGAACATTGGCTGCTTCCATTCGTTTCTTGGCTTCGAGGATGTCATCTGCACCAGTAACCCCTTCAACATTTAGGGCTTTATCAAGATTAGCTTGTTCGTTCATCAAGTTATTGAGCTTATTGTCTTTAAGTAAATCAGCAGGGTTTTCATATCCTGCTATTTCAGCACCTTCGTTGGTTGCATCATAGGTAGCAATTGTTTCTCTCGTTTGGTTGGTCGTTTCTTGTGCTGCGAGTATTCGAGCTAAATCAGTAGGTGTTGTGCCATTCTGTTCTGCTAGCTTCTCTTTCATTTGTAGCTTTCCAGACTGTTGCCCCGCCGTGATTGCTGCTTCCCTATCAAGTACAGAGTTTGCAGTTCCGCCTACGTCTTCAAAATATTTATCATCCGTTTTCAATTGTCTTATATTTGGTGCTGTATGAGCATCTGCATAACGCTCAGTGCCCATACTACCTAGCTCACCCATTTGTCTGTCCGCTGTCATATGGCTGTTCATTGTTTGCATTCGTTGCGAAGGATCGAATACTTGACCACCGACTTCGCCGCCTATCTTATCGATATCACTTTGTAACTTTTCGCCCATGTTGGCAAATGCGCGCCCTGAAATCTTGAAAAAGGTTCCTACTAAAATTGTTGCTAGCATTAATCCCATTGATTGCATTTTACCCATAGTTGCTACGGCTTTTTGCAGATCATTGGGAGCTGTCATAAATGTATAAACACTAAAGTTTGTTGTTTGTAATGAAGCTAATTGATCTTCTATGTTTGCTAAGGTTATGCCGTGTATTGCTGTATCGGTTAGTCCCCAAATAGCTGTAAATAACAATAGTCCTGCCGTGTATTTAAGAGCAGTTCCTAGCATTGGTGTGAAGAACATCAGCGTGATAAGAGGCATAATTCCTACAATAATCATCATTGTGCTGTAGCGTATTGTTGGAAGCCATGAACCAGCAGCGACAAGTGTAGATAGTCCTGTTGATTGGTTCTTTAGATTGATCATATCTTCCATGTACGCAACGGGGTTTTCGGCTAGATTTCGGTAGAGATTCTGTGCAAGTGCTTGGTTGCCAGCAATATTATCGACACCCATTGATGATGTACTATCCATTGCATAATCCGCGATTGTAGAAAGCCTAGTTTTACACGTAGCTACATCTGTTTCAAAACCTCCTTTTTTACAAACATCACTATAATGCTGGTTATAAGTGGCTGGTAATGTGATTAATGAAGATATCGATGCCCATGCAGCATTGCAGGTTACGCTATTACCTCCTCGATTTGCTGCATCGTAGTACACTGTCATTTGATATGTTGAAGCTAATTTAGCCAGTTCTCCAACTAAATCATTAGTTTCGTGCAGTATTTTATTTAAATCAAATGTTCCATAGCTCCCCAATGAGGATGTTAGAGCAGGGGGCATACAGTCATCAATATAGTGTTCGATGCTTTTTGATAAATACGGTTTATATTTCAGAGGGTCTTGATTCAAGACTGTTGACAAAAGTTGTATAGTTGCGCCTCCTCCATGTTCTGCCCTATTGAGAGTGTGTGCAGCGAATGTATCTGATCCAATTCTTTCCAATCCATTAACACCGCCAGCGAGCGTAGCTATTAAAAGTGGGACTTGATCTACAGCTTGATATTTATTTAAGACGTTATCGTAAATGTGAATGGTAGTTTTAGGTATGATTGTTCCTTGGTATATAGCGAAACCTAAGCAACAGAAAAATATTTGTGAAAGCATTGTGCTTGCTTTGCCTTGCCCAGTTAGACCCTTAACAGCGTTTAAGGAAGTAGATATAAATACAGCCATAACAAGTATTGTAAACACGAGTAAGCCGTACTGAGCATTCCCATATACATTTCGCATATAGGTAAATCCATTTACAACAGTTTCAAACCCACCGTAGCTGTGAAAATCTACATCAGCAAACACTACCGAAGGAAAAAGAAAGGATAAACTTATGAATAGCTTTTTCATTCTTTGCCGCTCGTCAGATTACGTTTAATTTGTTTTTTCATTTTTTCGTAATTTCTATTTAATGATATAAAAGTGTCTAGTTCCTCAAGCTTTGCAAGGTATCGTTCATGCAGACCTTTGGATGAGTCATTTATTCGAACTTCTAATTTTTTAATTTCTTCAATTATTGGGTAATAGGGGGTTAGGTTACATCCTGTAGGCACTATGCTCGTTGCATCAGCAGTTGCTTTAAGTGTGTCATTTGTAGATTGAGCGGTAAGGGCTGCATTCATTCTAAGGAATGCCGCTCTTGTCATTCTTTGAATATCGTTGAGCATGGCGTAAGCAGAAGAATATGCAACTACATGCGATAGCTCCTGAATAACTCCGTCTTCTATTCCGATATCATTGGCCCATTTTACTATTTTATAAACTGGGATTGGTGTTGAATTTAAGTACAAAGATAGGGGTGACGCAGGGTTGATTGTTGCATTAGGGTTTTTAAGATTGTCTCGCAATTGATATAGGTGATCTGAACTGTTCTTGATTAATCCGCCAGCGATTGTGTTTGGCGCACAAGTGCCGGTAGTGTTTACGTCAAGTGAAGTAGGCGCTAAACGACCTTCTGCTAATCCATGTATGAAATCATCAAGACCGTTGTCGTTATTTCTTTTACATGGCGGAAGAACGGCCATTTGAGGTGCGTTGGCATCTCCTACATGAGCAACATAAATATCTCCAATATAACCTCTGATTAATTCGGCTTGATTAGAAATGCCGTGCGCGGATGCTAGGCGTGAAACAATACTACCATTTGCGGCTAATAGGTTTCGAATTGGAGCTTCACATGCGTATAGATTGCTTTCTATATTGACTTCACTCTTGGGTTTGTCGTTATTTGCTTTGGCATCTGTTTTTACTTCGTGAGTGTTTCTTGAAACCCCCGACTTAAGTTCTTGTTTTTTTACTTCCTCACTAAATAATTTATCATAAGCCCACTGACCGCCTTCGACGATAGCAGTAACACCTTGCGTTGCTAATTGGCATTCATCTATTTGTAATGAGTTAAGAAAGTCTACCGCTTCAGTAAAATCAATACCTTTTTCATCAAGAGTCTTTGATAATTGAGACATAGCCATAGATAAGGCAACCGCATCTGCGTTCTGCCATACAGCTTCTAGCTTATCCCCAAGGTAATCTATATCCATGTAGCTCATACCACCTAAGAATAAATCAACCCCACACGCTCCAGCATCTAGTCTCGGAGGGTTGATTGACATAAGATATTCACTTGTAGATGAAACTCTAGCGTTAACTGAGCCTGCGCTTAAATACCCTCTTGAACCGCTGTTATATGCTGAAGCTCCAACAGATGATTCTAAATCACTTAGCCAATCGTCCACGACTCCAGCCAGTGCAGAAGGTATGGCTGCCATAATTAGGATGGTTGTTAATAATACAGTTCTCATTGTATTTTCCTTTTTGCGAGTGGGTCGAGACTAGATCCCATTTGGTGCTCCATCGTCAGAAATTGTTGCATGTCTATTTCGCCTTTCATTAGTCGAAGTGAGCGATATATGTTTGTTTCTAGGTTGGGGAGTGCTACAACACCATGAGATACTGTTTGATGGTTATTGGTATTTGATTGAACCATGATTACGGTTGGTGTGACTTTAACCTTAAAGTGGTCTACTAGGTCGGGTCGTTGTTCGACATCTATATATTGGACTTGCCACCCATGTCTAATTGCAAATGCTTTATATAGTGGATGCATTACTTTGCAGGCTCCACAACTTCCAGACATGAAAATCATTAACCCGAAGTTTCTATATTCTGATTTTAGTTTGGAGTTTAGATCGTTAAGTATGTTTGCTTTCTTTGTCTTGATCCCCATTGGAGTGCTAGGGGCCATGTCTGCGGTACTTAACTCAGGTGATGTCATTGTTACGTAGTTATGGACAGCAGCAAATCCTCTTGACATCGCACGAAACGCAGCAACGAGTGTGTAGTACTCTTTGACACTTTCTTCGTCCCTTTTCCATATTGCTTGATCTAGATATTTCTGTTCCATTTCCCTTAGTTGCTCAGGGTGCATTTTCATAAGTTCTTCTTTAGCTGGAAGAGGAGGTAGGTTGTATTTTTCTTCGTTAGTAGGTTCTTCTTCAGAATCTTTCTCTAACTCATAGCCTTTGCCCCACCATTTTCCTCGTTCCTGGTGTATGGATTCGGCAAGTAGTAACGTAGAAAATTGGAGAGTTATAATGATCATTAATAGTCTAGTCATGGCTATTTCCTATATGATCGGTATGAGTCGTTCAGCTTCAGACACATCAATAAATCCCCAGTGGCGAGAACCAAAGCTGTATTGATCAGTGCCATAAAGGAATAGCTTGTTTTCTGGTACGACACCATGAAAGTAAAATTGAGGAAGTGGTTCGCCATTAACTCGTTCTAAACGTATTACTTTTAGGAATTTATCATTGCAGTAAAATCCGTCAGCTCTTCGTTCTAATTTTTGCCCCGCGATACAGCCCACTTTTTTAATAACACTTTGCTTACCGCCGATTAACTCGTGATCGTGAGTAAACAAAACGTATTCATCATTAATAATTGGAGTTGGGCCAAATAGATCTCGGTAAAGAAATGACTTGTCGATTGAGGGTGTGACAGGAAACTTAACAAACCAAAAAACAAGTACTATAGAGAACATGATTCCGAGCACAATGACGTATTTTAGGTAGCTATCTTGAATTGATTTTTTCATGATTGATTAAGTCCTTTTTCAACTCCACGCAGAATATCTATTGGCAACTCAAGAGCTTTGTCTTCGCTAATATCATAAAGTGCTGATAACAAGCCTCTCAACTCTGAATCGCCATAGACAACGTGACTACTCTTTTTGGGTTGGCCGGTATTGCAATAAAAATCACCGGAGTAATTGGTTTCAAAGGTTAATGCTGGAACCTGGTTAATTTTGTTTTCAGCAAATCTCTTTGGATCTATTCGGATAGCTATATTTAAGCGCTCACAAGGTTTATCAGGTTTATCAATACAGCTCATATCACGCTTAGTAACATCTCTGATAAATCGAGAGGTAGGCAGCATCTTGCTGATGCCTCCAATTGGCCCACGAATAAGAATTGTGCCTTGTATTTTGTGGAGGTCTAGTGCATAGCGGTGGATAACTTCTTTAGGCATAGAGCTTGAGACATACAATAGAATGCTATGTCCTTTGGGCAAAATTCGGCTTTCATCTGTTCTATTTTTATTTGGTTTTTCAATATCAATGCCAAGTGAGTCACCAATTCTTTCAGATAGTTCTGCCTGTCTAGCTATATATTGTTCTGAGTTAATGTACTTTTCTATTTTCTCTAGGCTTTTTTCATGGTTTTGATTATTCAGCTTTGTTTTATCGACGAGTTTTTGTACTTTTGATTTAAACGCTTTAGTTGAGTCTTCAACATGCTTGGAAACATCTATTTCTGCCAATGCAGAGCACGATATTAATAACAAAAACAAAGTAGTTAAACGCATTTAGTTTCCTCCCATTGTGCAGCAATCTACTTTACGCCACATCATGAATGACATGTCATTATCAAGCTGGTCTGCTGGTAGGCCAGATGTCCAGACAAGTTCAGGGTATCCAAAGGGGGCGCATTTTCCTTGTCTCATTGGGCTCCATAGATGGAAGCGATAACGGCTTTTCGTCCAGATTGTTTTATAGTTGCTGTAACAGCCATTAGGCGCATACTCTTTAAGAAGTCCGTGGCGGCCCATAATATAGATCCCTCGTGCTGCATTGTCGGCATTGGCTCCAACAACATTGTCGCCAATGGCTGTAGCAGAAATCGGATATAGTTGGCCAGCCCCAAGGCAATAAAAAAGGCTATCAATTGGTGTGGCCGTTGTTACTGCTACTGCATCAGCAATACATGCTAATGTTGTGGCAGGGTTAGAAAGTAGTAATGTTTCGGGGAAAACGTTTAGCGAAAGTAAGTCATTTTGAAAAAATGGGAGGACTTCTGAAACGGATGCTAGATCTAGTTCTTCGCTGTTCTTTAAACAAGGTAAATCTCCAAACATATCGAGTAATTTGAACACTGGAAACGTAATGTAGTGAATATTTGATTTTACTGCTTTACCAGAGCTGCCACTGGCACGAGCCCCATCAAGCATGTAGGGAGCAGCTAAATCTAACTTGAGATCAAAAGGAACTATGTGCCACGATTCGTATGTCGTATCAACAATAGCAAATGGCTCCCAAAACGACATGGGTACGCCGACCTTAGCTGAACCTTCTCCTGCGCATGAGCAGGTCATTGAGCTATTGCCTGAATCGTTTGCACCAAGAACATCATCGCCTGAGCTAATTTTTAGGCCTGCCATTGACATAGGAAACATACAATCCCAATTAACATCCTTGAAAATATCAATGAATGCGTGGGAAGGTGATGACAGAATAATTAGAACTAAAAATGCAAGTTTATTCATTATTGTGCTTCCCTATGGGGTCCTAGGGATTTTGCCTCCATATATTGCAAAAACCTCTGAAGCCCCCGTCTGCCGTGGCTTGTAGAGGGGTATCAACTTTCATTTCTAGGTGGGGTCCTAGGGATTTTGCCTCCAAAGCCAGTTATTCCTCCGCGCTGGGGCGTGCCCGACAGCAGGATATTATCCGGGCAAAACTGGAACTCACCCGGCTGGATGATCGGCTGACTG
Organism: Oleiphilus sp. HI0043; assembly: GCF_001634935.1. Classification (NCBI taxonomy): domain Bacteria; kingdom Pseudomonadati; phylum Pseudomonadota; class Gammaproteobacteria; order Oceanospirillales; family Oleiphilaceae; genus Oleiphilus; species Oleiphilus sp. HI0043. The sequence goes on from NZ_LWEY01001589.1 coordinate 8,887, forward strand.
CGTTGCGACAACAACTGGATTCTGCCCAGCAGCGGCTCTCCGAGTGGATTGGCGGTCAAGCCAGTCTGCCGTTGGCGCGGACCTTATCCAGTAAATTGGGTGATGAGCCAACCCCAGGCATGGGTCAGACGCACAATGATCGCTGGCTCTATGAACAGATCAATCGGCATCCCCTGTTATTGGCCTTTGACCAACGTATCGAGGCTATGCAGACCGGGGTTGAATTGGCCCAGCAAAAGTATAAGCCCGAGTGGGGGCTCACCGCCCAGTACGGCTATCGGGACGATGACCCCATGGGCCGGGATCGCGCCGATCTGTTCTCGGTCGGCGTCACATTTGATCTGCCGCTTTTCACGGGCAATCGACAGGATAAAGATGTTAGCGCCGCTACCTCCCGAGCTGAGGCACTGCGAACAGACAAGCTACTGATGGCGCGAAAGTTAATGGCGGAGCTGGACACGACCATTGTGCAAATCCAGCGCCTGAATGAGCGCCGCACACTCTATGACCAGCAGCTACTGCCGCAAATGGCGGAGCAGGCCGAAGCTGCCCTGACTGCCTATAACAACGATGACGGCGACTTTGCTGAAGCGGTGCGTGCCCGCATCGCCGAGCTGAACGCCAAAATCGATTTCCTGACCATCAAGGTCGATCGGCTAAAAATCCTTGCCGAACTGAACTATCTCTTACCGACAAACCGCTCAGTGCTGTTACCGCAGAGCCACGCAAAGCAGTCCCCTGCAACACACGGTAACCGCACGGAAGGAAAGAACCCATGAAGATTCAACTGAATAAACCATTCTTTATAACGGTTGCATTGCTGATTGCGACGGCAACCCTGGCCCACTATTCAGCCTATTGGCGCATGCAAGACACGGGAGAGGGCGGTAAGGCGACAGCCAAAAAAGAACCGCTCTATTGGGTCGCGCCGATGGACCCCAATTACAAACGCGACAAGCCCGGAAAATCTCCGATGGGGATGGATCTGATTCCGGTGTATGAAGAAGCCGGCGGTGATGAGGAGATTGGCACAGTCACCATATCGCCGGATGTGGTCAATAACCTTGGCGTACGCACGGCACCCGTTACCCGCGGCCAGATGGACGTTTCCGTCAATACCGTGGGTTATGTGCAATACGATGAAGATCGCTTGATACATATTCATCCGCGGGTAGAGGGCTGGGTTGAAAAACTCTACGTCAAAGCTTCTGGCGATCCGGTGCAGAAGGGTGCATCTCTCTATGCGCTTTACTCACCGACCCTGGTTAATGCACAGGAGGAATTACTCTTGGCACTAAAACGCAATAACGCCACGCTGATTGAAGCCGCCAAGGAGCGCCTGGCATCCCTGCAGGTGCCAAAATCAGAAATCAACCGCCTGAGGAAATCCGGCAAGGTGAGCCAGACCATCACCGTTACAGCGCCGCAATCGGGTGTGCTGGATAACCTCATGGCGCGCGAAGGCATGTTTGTAAAACCCGGCATGGAAATCATGGCCATCGGTCAGCTGGAACATATTTGGGTGATTGGTGAAGTCTTTGAGCGACAGGCTTCCCTGGTGCAGGTCGGCGATCAGGTCCAGATGCAGTTGGGTTATTCGCCAGGGCGAGAGTGGCAGGGCCAGGTTGATTATGTCTACCCGAGCCTTAACACCAAGACTCGCACCGCACAGATACGAGTACATTTTCACAATCCCGATGGTTATCTGAAGCCGGGCATGTTTGCGCAGATGCGCATTGAGACGGCACCGATGGACGATACTCTGTTGATTCCCCGTCAGGCGCTGATCCGTACCGGCAGTCAATCCCGTGTTGTGCTGGCCAAGGGCGAAGGCCGTTTTAAATCCGTTGCTGTACAGGTTGGGAATATCAACGATGAGCAGGCGGAAATCATATTGGGACTTGATGAGGGCGACCGCATTGTGACGTCAGCACAATTCCTGATTGATTCCGAGTCCAGCAAAACCTCGGACTTTCGGCGCATGAATCATGGTTCGGATGATAAGGCTGAGACTATGGCTCCCACATCGGTCTGGGTCGGCGCACGTCTTAAAAGCCTGATGCCCGAACACCGGATGTTGACGCTGGCGCATGATGCCATTGATGACTGGCAATGGCCGGCCATGACCATGAATTTTACCGCCGCAAAAAATGTAGACCTTCAAGGTTTACAGTCTGATATGACTCTTCACGTAGAAATTACAAGAGAGGGCGACAACAACTATGTGATCAGCCAGATCCATCGACCCGACACCGTTACGGATGACATGCCGATGGCCGATGGTGAGTCTTCTATTAGTCATGACGTTTTGGAAATGGATCACAACCAACATCAATCCATGACTCATGATGCAGCAGTACTTGAGCTTTGATTTATAACGATTTTTTTAGCCCCGAAGAGAAAAGCTACACCATAAGTTACACTTTACTATTAGATTGGATTAAACCTTATTGGATCATGTCTTTACACCAACCAATTATCTCGACAACCAAACCAATTATGGCTGCAACCAAATGAGGACTAAAAGTATCTATCACGGTGCTTGTACCCATATCAAATTTTTATCTCATGCGTTATGAGACTTTCAACCCGAAACCGGATCCAAGGCAACACCGTAAAAAGTCCCACACATGAATTTCACCTGAGATCAACACCCAGATATTGATGTTGCGAGGCCAATATTTGTTCTTTTAGGAAACTATTACTCAGAAGACGAAGAAAGGGCCTTATCAGCCCCCCTTTTATGTAATTAATTCTTCTAGATAGCCCCCACAGCTTGAATTCGCTAGACAGAGCTCATGCATTAAAAGAATGTCCTCTACGCCCCCATGACCGCCTCAGCATCAAATCTACTATCACCCGCCCCCGAAAGAACCAATAAAATTTAGTGAAATAGAAGGTCCAATTCTTGCTCAACAGCTCATTAAAGTAGCCATACAACAATAATAGCTCGGAAATGTTTATGAAACGCCGGGCAGTCCAGAACATTAATTTTGGGATTATTTTTGATTTTCAATAAACTCTCTTAAAACCTTAGCCCCCTCTGACCAGCCTCTCTCTACTGCCACCTGTGAGGCTTTAAGCTGAGCTTTTTCTTGCGCAAGTACATAGCTGAAGAACTTACTGTGCTCTGCTGGGGAAACTTGATTTAATACGGTAAGCTTTTCCACGTATGGTTGAATGATAGATACAAGCATACCTGCTGTAACAGGCAGAACAGAGGAGATATACCCGGTTAACTTTCCACGAGTACGAGTAAACAGATTGGGCTGGTATTCAAAGTTAAGTTTCTTTTCCATATTCTCATAGAGGCTTTTGTTCAACACCTCCAACCGATAATACGCTTGATAAAACTCCCCCATTGGAGAACCCTCTCGGTTTTTTGCGATGATTTGAGTTGAAAGATAAGCAAATACACGATTGTTGTATTCGATTTTTAGTAGTTTTCGATAAATTTCTTCGTTGTCTCTGTCATTATTAATGTCACTTGCACTCACTACGTCCGATATCAATAGAGCACATAGATACGCTAAAATCGGGTACATTTTCATATTCATTTCCTATCCACATTACGCTGGTTTGTTAGGATGGTGCTACCAATGGTTTTTCTTGCCTATTTAAGTGCACGGAGGGCTTCAATGATGGCGTTCCTTTCGTTGGGGTCTTTTATCCCCCCAAAGCCCATAGTGGTACCAGGCACTGTTCCGGCGGGGTCTTCCAAGAAACGATCCAGATTGGCTTCGTTCCAAGTGAGATTGCTCTCAGATAAACCCGACGAGTAGTTAAAATTGCTAGCCGAAGCGGCGGGTTGTCCGTATTTACCTCTAAGATTGGGACCAACACTTGCTTTTCCGGATGCGTCTGTACTGTGACACACGGTGCATTGATTAAGGGTTGTGTCTATGTGAGCGCCGGCTGCCATTTTTTCTGTTTTATAAATTGGGGTCGTGCGTGCGTTTAGTAGACGAGCCACTTTTTGGCCAACTTGGTTACCCGTCGCAATAGCGCCGTCGATAAATCCGCGCCAGCCTAAGTCAATATCGCCACCGGCAAAATATATTCGCCCTTGGGGTTCGCGTAATGCAGTAATCGAATTCGTCAATTGACCTTTTTTCAGAACGCACCAAGTACCCTTTGAGTAAGGGTCCAGGTGCCAGTCATAGTGTAGGGTATCCACCACATCAACATCCGGTAGAAAGCGGCGCAATAATTTTTGGACTTGCGCGTGGTTGTTGGGGTCAATTTGTGACGGATCAGTGGAAAAAGCCACGAGATTAGTGCCTTCGTTAGGGCTGGCCATGGTCATAATGGTGCTTATAGGGTCTTGCTCCGAGGCCAACATTAAGATGGGCTTTATATTCTGTCGGATGCGAATGTAGAACTTCATTCCAGAGCCGGCATGACCTTCCTCGGACGCTCTCACCTTTTGTGATAGTAGCGCAGGCGAAAATTGAATCTTGGATAGTACGTTCATGGGGACTGCGCTAATCGTGGACCGGCAGGTAAATGTTTTGCCTGTGCTGGTGATTATTTTTACGTGATCCCCAAGATCATGAACTTCCTTCACTGGCGTACCCAATTCCACGTCAGGGCGACCATCATCCAGCATGGCATTGATTAAACTTTGCGTACCATGTTTAAAGCTATAGCGAGAGACGCTATCACTGTAACGAGTGATATCACTGCCAACGAGAGACCACCATCGTTGCATTTCTACGTAGCTAGCTTGATCAAAGTCTCCATGAACGGAAGCGCCCAAGAGTCCTTCGATGATGGGTGAGAAAGAAGGAGAGAGGTCCATCTGATTAAGGCGATCGCGAACCGATAGAGTGTCGGCGCCTTGCCAATTATCTGTACTAAAAGGATCATAGGGCAATGGAAAGGAGTGAGCGGCACCATCATGAAATTGGTGCATTTGCTCATTGGCAATGGCAAAGCCTTGATAGGTGACCATAGGTGGCGATGGTTCACCTTCTGGTGCCCCATTCCCACAGGCAGCCATCCTAATCAGTGGTGCGATGCCGCTCATGCCAGCATCCCGCGCCTCATCACCATCCCACCACAGTAAGTCGGGAATCGTGCTTGGAGTAGAATCCACTAATTGCAAGTCGTAGCGATTAATTTCAGCGAAAACATTAGGTTGCGTGGAGTGCACCCAGGCGCCACCGAGCTCAAACAACTTACCATCACGCTTTACGGTAAAGGTACGCCCACCAAGGCGATTACGAGCTTCTAATATTAGTACTGATAGCCCAGCTTGCCTGAGCTCACGGGCAGCGGTAACCCCGGCAAAGCCACCACCAATAACAATGACATCATAGTCATACTTGTCGATTTCTCTATCCGTGGAATCTTTGCTAGCTGTAGCATTGACGCTATTCCCCCCGGCAGTTAGGGCGACTGCGCCGAGAGCCCCCAACCCATTTTTTAGGATGCTGCGTCGGTTCAGGCCTTGCCTAGTTGTCTTATAACGTTTCTTACCCACAGTGAACACCTCTTTTAAATACTGGATAATATTTTTAACATGAATTATTAATATTGATCAATATTTAATATACTATCGGGATAGTTTAGGTTGTTATTGTTTATAGGTTCAAAAGAGTATGCCGAAAATTGTAGATCATGAAGAAAGGCGCGCGGCCATTGCCCGAGGGGCGGTAGAAGCCATCGCTAATTATGGTATTCACAAGGTAACCATGATTAAGTTCGCCGAAGCCGGTGGCTGTACAGAGGGCATGGTCAATTATTACTTCGATAATAAAGAACATGTGCTCCAGGCCGCATTAGAACAGGTAATTAAATCTACTGAAGATCGTTTAGTGCAGGCGATACAAGACAACCCGAAGGATTTGGAGAACTTATTGCTGCAAACTTTGCCCATCAACGAAACTGTGCAAAAAGAATTCTGTGTCTGGCGAGACTTTTGGCAGCGGGCCGGAGATTCTCAAGCTTTGCAGCAAACTCAAACACACTGGATAAAGGACTGGGTAGCCGGTATTTCCGGTTTCATCGAGAAAGCACAGGCGGCCGGTGAACTCAGACCGGATCTAGATGTACAGTTAGAAGCTGAAATGTTGGCCACTTATGTGGATGGTCTGGGTCTAAAGGCGTCATTGGCTCCCAAAGATTGGCCTGTAAAGCGGCAGAAGCAACATGTGAGTGCGTATCTGTCACGGCTCTATTGACCGCTGATCCCCGAAATTCTTTTTTTAAAATCACACTACCTTCTTGTTATCTTCGGAAATCAGATAAATCGAGTTCGAATCTTGTCTGTTTTAGAAGTAGGACACACAGTTCGAGCCCGTCCTGTGAATTTAGGAGATCGACTGGAGAGGATTGGACGACGTCCTTAAATATCAACTCGATTGCCTTTTATGTCAATTAATGCCGACGCTACGCGGGTATATTTTCACCCTACTGCGAAGTGACGCGGCTACAGGTGCGATCCAATAGAAATCGATTTAATAATGAAGTGTGATATCTGGTGAGTTGGAACTGATAAATCTACAGCTCCATGATCACCGATACGACTGTTACTTTGATGAATTTGAATTCAATAAATTTAGTCACAAACCTCTATGTCCATAGCTACAACTTTTTATCTCGCCGCTTACAATTCGACAGTTATATTTATCGTCGTGGACATAATTTCGGTATTCTTTTCACTGCACTCTCCGATTGACACTAAAGCTCATTGGTTACCGGAAAACAAAAAAATCCTTGTTACTAATAGGGATTGCAAATTATTTTAACTATCGCATTGCTTTCTATGGTGGCTTTCTATCTTATCAAAAATCCAGCAATGTAAATATCAACTCGTCAGGCGAGGATCTTTCGAGCTAATTTCGTCGATGTTTGGCTTGTGACTCACCGGCGGACTAAAAGCGGCTCGGTCAATATTTTTACGGTATATCAATATGAAAAAAAGTATAACAAGACGTGATTTCTTGAATGGTTCTGCATTGGCAATAGGAGCGATGGGTCTATCCAGTAGCACTGCATGGGCTCAGCTACTGGGCGCATCTGGTGAGGCGACGACGCTTGGCCCCTTACCTGCGGATTACTATCCACCAACTTTGACAGGCTTGCGGGGCAGCCATAAGGGATCCTTTGAAGTGGCCCACTCACTGGCATGGCGTGGTGAGAAACCGCAGCACTACCAAAAGCTTCACGAGCACTATGATCTGGTAATTGTTGGTGGTGGAATATCCGGATTGTCTGCAGCGTGGTTTTATCGAAAAAAAATGGGCCATGATGCACGCATTCTGATTCTGGATAATCACGACGATTTCGGCGGACATGCCAAGCGCAACGAATTCCAGGTCAAAGGTAAAACGTTATTGGGGGCTGGCGGTTCGCAAAACTTGGAGTTCCCAGACCGCTACGATGATATTTCCCGCTCAGTATTGGACGACTTGGGCATCGATACCGATATCATGGAATCCAATATGACGCAAGATTACCCCTTGGGCAATACCGATCACGATGCAGGCATGTCGATTGCGACTGATAATGGTCACGTTAACCTTGGCGGAAATTGGATTAATTTTTTACACGCGAAGGAAGGCTATCGCGAAGCGATAGAACGATTGCCTTATAATAAATCTGAAAAAGAAAAACTGATCGAATTCGTATCCGGCGAGCACGACTACCTTGATGAACTGTCCTTCTTCGAGAAATATAAGTACTCAAAAACCACCAGTTACAATAGTTTTCTTCGCGACAGAGTCGGGTTTTCGGGCAGAACAATTCGTATGCTAGATGTTTTTAGTCGTGGCATGTTCGGGTACTCTGGCTGGAAGGACAGTATTCTTCACGCCATCATGCTTGGCGCGCCAGGGCTCAGAGCGATGGGCTGGTTGGGTGAAGTAGCCGACTTCCTGACGATGAGTACAGGCAAAGCTTATGAAGCCAGATATTTCCCCGATGGCAATGCAACTGTAGCGAGGCTACTGGTGAGTAAGTTGATTCCCTCCGTAGCGAAAGGGGAGGGAAATTTTACCAACATTGCCACTAAACGCCTCGACTATAGTGAACTTGACCGAGAACGACACACCACTAAAATAGGCTCCCCAACAATATAGGGAGCAGATTTTACATTTAGATTCGTAACATGCCGTTATATATAGAAAATGTATTCATCTTTCTATAGCTGGATGGATCTGATTTTATCCATGTCGAATCTAGCATCATTCGAAGCTTTCCGTCTGAAATCGTATTCACCTCGTAAATTAACGTGCTTCCAAGTTATCACAGATCCTTGGCTTATTGATTCTATAAGATCTTTTCTGTCTTCACGGTCAGAAGTGTTAGCAACAAGGTCGGATAAGTATAAGTAGTTCCAGAGTATGATTGAATTTTGAAGAAGTAGCTTGCAGGCAGTCGCAACTTCCTGGTCTGCGAGGACGCCTTCTTGAAAAGCTTGGTCGTTGTCAAAAAATACCGCACGAGAGAATCTATTTGAAAGTTCGACTCTGTTTAGCTGCTTTTGTATTTGTTGCCTCAGATCCTCATCATCAAAATAGGTCAGGATGAACTGTGATTTGATGATCCTTCCAAATTCTTTAAGAGCTCTATATAAAGGGTGCTCTTTTGAATAGGAACTCAATCTTTTGAACAGTTGTGAAGCAGTCGCGTGCTTCATCTTAATCGTCGCGACAAATCTTAAAATGTCATCCCAATGTTCAAGCACTAGGTTTTTACTGATAGGCCGACTTGGAAGTAGGCGGTAGCCTTTGTCGTAAAACGTTTTCCGTGCAGAAAAGCTATATATTTGTTGGTTTCCGATGTTGGCAAGTCTTGGAGCAAACGCTATTCCCAAGAAATGGGAAACTGCAAAGATTTGCTCTGTATAGCCATGTGTATCAGTTGAATGAACTTGTTTAAGGTCAGTCACTTCATTTTGAAGCAAGCCATCAATAACGTATGGAGCTTCTCGATCTGAAGCGCTGAATACTGAATTGTGGAATAACGACTGCTTTTCATCTATAAATGTGTAGATCGTCACGCCTTTGTCTTTTCCAAAATACTTGTAGGAGTGGTTTGCGTGCAGGCAATCTACATCAACATTGACCTTTCTTCCGTCACTCGATGAGTGGAGAATTTCTGGGTCTTTGAGATAAGCACTCGACAATTTCAAATTATGAATCGCATCAACGATCCGGTTATTAGCTTTTCGAATATTGTCTAGACTGAAAAACCAGTTAACCGTGTTGTGGAGCGTATGCTCCTCAATGCCAGCTGAGATGCTAGCAAGTTTGCCCAGACCGATATTACAGCCCTTTGCTAAAACTCCGGCCATTAGTGTTTCTTCCTTTGGCTTCATTTTAACGTTCTTGGGGCTGAGATGCTGAAAGTCTTGAGTAAACTGACATACTTGGTTAACTTCCTTGAGTAGTTGAAGAATTGGAATATATCCATCCTGGGACAGCGCATCCGAAATAAATGACTTCTCTTCAAAATCGGTTTTCGATGTTTTTACTCTAGATACTCGACCATTCTTAAAAGTGAGCGCTGTATTTATCCCTTTTACTAAATGCTCATTGACGACCTTGTATTTCTCGTGAAGCCCCAACTTCAAACCAGCTAAATACGCTTCGCCGTCTATGTACTCAAGTAAATTACACTCACGCAAGATCTGGTATTTATGTGCCTCCCAGTATTCTTTATCAATCATGTAGTCTTGAATACTGCGAAAACGATACGAGCAGTTGATATTTAAGTCTCCCGACTTAATCCCTTTGGATATGTAGATGTATAGGAGGCACTTGTACAATGAAGTTGAAAAATCATTGCGCTCTACTGCTGCACGATCTTGCTTTGTCAAAAAACTAATAGGAGGGGACTTTCCCACATTTCCATCCGATTCTTGGAAGTGCGCTATCGCAGCTAATAAATCCTTTGCCTTTGATGCGCCATCAAAGGAGAGAGCTCTTACTATCGGAGTGGCCTTGAGTTGTAGCCTTAAAGAAAGCGATTCGAGCAACTGGTAGTAAGTTTGGTTTTTGCTTTCTTTTCTAAGTTGATTATCTAGTTCTTCTAACAGGCTGTAGTCAATTTCGTCCTTTTTCTGATAATCAAAAACAAGCTCTTCTATTTTGTAGTATTTCTCGTTTGGCGTAGATAATCGGCTTTCAACGATTGAGATAATATCTTTGGCGAGCTTTGAAATAGATTTATGAGACTTACTTAGTTCCTGAACTGCCTTATCACGCTCCTCCTTAACTAATCGCTCATGTTCTGCTTGCTTACTAGTAGCCTTATGCAGTGTTGATGTGACCGATTTCATCAATGCATCAACAAGACTATCTTGTCTAGAGAAATAGTTGTGCTTAACAAACCCTAGCAGATGAAGATAAATGTTCTCCTGGTCTGTGAGCTGGGTCAGTTGTTGGATATCGGTTTTGCGCACCCATTCTGCATAATACCTTGTAGCCTTATCTTTTAAATCTATCACATCATAAACATCTGTAAGTTGGTCGAACATCTCGTTGAATACGACCATGTCTTTGACACTTTGCTTAATGTCCTTTGGTCGCATCGATTGATCAATGTTTTTATATGATGCCAATAGGGTAGTTGTTCTGCTTCCAGCGCTTATTGGAGTTAATAGAGAGTCCAACAGATCTGAATGGCTCGGCTGTATAGCCTTGCGAAGATCAGCAATTTGCATTCGCTCTGATTCATTGAATGCTTCTGTTATAATTGTGTTTAATTCCCTAAAGCTTGGAATAGCTACTTGGTGCTTCCAGCAAGTATCTGTAAGAACGTCAAATATCAGTTTTGGCTTTTCCTTTTGAGCTGCAAAATTCTTCGCTAAACCTACTAAAGTTTCAGCCATGCTGCTGTCGTAGGGTTCCCAGTTCAGAAAGTCTAAAATCTTATTCCTGTGCCTTGTAACTAACGATCCAATGTAGTTAACCAATGAAGTAGGGGGTGCGTATTCCGCGCGAACCTGATCGCTCGTTGCGATTCAAAGTGATCACCTGTTGCGACGGAACGTGATCACTCATTGCGATTCAAAATGACTCACTTTTAGCTGTTATCCCCCTGTGTCAGGATAGTTGTCGCCTCTGTTAATTTTTAATAATTGAATAGGAGGCGGTAAGAGAATATGAGTGAAGCATTATTCAAAAGAGTTTAAAGAAGCCATTGTTAAGAAGTGGCTTGAAAGTGGGTTATCATTAAGAACGTTTTCAGCCCAGGAAAACATAAACCTATCCACCTTGTATTCCTGGCGAGATAAATTTCAATTACCAGGTTCAAGTGTGACAAAAAGTAGTAG
>NZ_LWEY01001590.1:0-759 GCF_001634935.1 Oleiphilus sp. HI0043
GTGTTCTCAGTGATAGGGTTGCCAAAGAGCTTCCTTTAGAAACTGGAGATCAGATTTTTCAAAAAACTGTAAATATCAGTTTGGGGAAAATTGGTCGTAAGTAACACATGCGGGTAGAAAGTGAGGCCGGAGATTTAGTTCTCAATATATAGGTCTTGGTAAGTTTGATTCATCTGGGTAATGCTTATTATTAGCGGAAGTTCAGGTGTGTTAGGCGATATGAAAAATTTGGAGAAAACCAAATGTACGCAGTTATTGTAAGCGGTGGTAAGCAGCACCGTGTCACCGAAGGTGAAGTGTTAAAGCTGGAAAAAATTGAAGTTGAAACAGGTGGGACGGTTGAATTTGACCGTGTATTACTTGTTGCAAATGGCGACGATGTTAAAGTTGGCGCGCCAAATGTTGAGGGTGCAAAAGTAACGGCTGAGGTTGTTGATCATGGTCGTCACGAGAAGGTACGTATCTTGAAGTTCAAGCGTCGTAAGCACCACATGAAGAGAATGGGTCACCGTCAGTGGTATACTGAGGTGAAAATTACTGGAATTAAAGGCTAACACTGAGTTTATGGTCGCTCTCAGGAGCAATTAAACCGGTTTAGATACGAACAGACAATAGGAGTAGGATAATGGCTCATAAGAAGGCGGGTGGTAGTACCCGCAACGGTCGCGATTCGGAGTCGAAACGTTTAGGTGTTAAGCGATTCGGTGGTGAAGTAGTTAAAGCAGGCAACATTATTGTGCGTCAACGTGGTACACGTTT
>NZ_LWEY01001591.1:0-916 GCF_001634935.1 Oleiphilus sp. HI0043
TGCGCTAATGAAGTCGGTAGATCCTGATCTCAATGCTTCAAGTTTTAGCTACTCATTAGAGAACGGCCTCATCACTGACTTGATTGGTGGTTCATCCAGTTTCGGCAATGGCCTAATTAATGCGCATAAAGCCGTTGCATGGGCATCTGGAAGCAACGATATACCTGACTCCTTGTATTACTTTCCGCAATCGTTCTCTTTCTTTAATGATGCTGTCAATGCAAAGCTATATTTGTCTAACCCAGGCAATGGTAGCGTTATTGTCTCCGGTATTACACCAAGTGAAGCTGACGCCAGTTGGTTAGATGTTCGTCAGGATGATACAGATTCCAATGGTTTAGGGATCTATACGGTAGAAATTAATAGTGCAGCGATTCCAGTAAACACCTTTAAGAAAGGTAGTTTGATCATAGAATATCAAATAAATGATGGTGCGGTGCAAACTGCATCGCTTGATGTAATCGCATCGAATACTATTTCTGGTAACGAATCGGTCGGTAATCTTTATATATCGCTTATTGCCTTAGATGAGGTTTTGAACGCTTTGCCAGAAGAACCTATTTTTGCTACATCTACCGTGGCAGGATCTTTGTCTGACGGTGTATACAGCTATCGCTTTGAGAATATCCCGGTCGGCGAGTATTTTGTTAGAGCAAGTACCAATAATGATGGCGATGAGCGCTCATTTGACGATGGAGAAGCAAAAGGAATCTATCCGAATTACTACTCGTTCGAGACCTTAAACGCAAATCGGGAAGTGATCAGTGGCATTGACTTTAGTGTTCAGTTCTTTGAATCAAATATCGAGGCTCTCGATGTGCTTGAGATTGGTGCGAGTCACTACCCCTTAGACTTAAGTGAAGACTAGGTATTGGCAGCCTCTCTATTCTCGGTTAAGCTTCACTAAATAAAATCC
>NZ_LWEY01001592.1:0-1453 GCF_001634935.1 Oleiphilus sp. HI0043
ATGACAACGCCTCCGGCGAAGTTGGCTAGGCTTCCTTGAAGAGCTAGGCCAACAGCTAAGCCGGCAGCACCGAGTACTGCCACAAATGATGTTGTCTCGATGCCGACCATCGAGGCAACTGAAATCAACAAGACTACTTTCAGAATAACTGAAAGAATGCTGCAGACGAATTGACCAAGCGTCGCATCGACCTTGCTTGTGAGATTGTTGTTAAGAGTGCGTATGAAGCGATTGATGACCCATAGGCCGATGATGAGCGTAACGATCGCTAAGACCAGTTTGGGGCCGTAACTTAAGCTGAGTGTGTAGGCTGTCTGTAACAGCTCTTGAATCTGATCGCTGCTTTGATTGATATCTTCCATTTAAGCTTCCTTGATTAAGTAAAAAAGTGAGTTTGAAATTTAAATTCAGAAGCATAGACAGAAGCAAAAGAGAAAAAGTCACAAAGAAAGTTTATTTATATTTCATTGATCTGAGTGCGTGTGTGTTATTGGGAATTGATCTATGATTCTTTGTTCCGGTGTCCCGTATTCGCCAACATTCATCATTATTGCCGAGGATTAAAATGAAAGACGATACCATCGCAATTCATCACGGATATGAAACAGACCCTACAACCAAGTCCGTAGCAACACCTATTTACCAGACAGTCGCATACGAGTTTGATAATGCTCAACATGGTGCTGACTTATTTGACCTGGCTGTACCGGGTAATATCTACACGCGAATAATGAACCCCACTAACGATGTGCTTGAAAAAAGAGTAGCGGAGTTAGAAAAAGGTATTGCGGCCTTGGCTGTGAGTGCTGGCAGTGCTGCCATTCATTACGCGATTATAACGATCGCCAGCAAGGGCAAGAATATTGTTTCAGTACCTCAGCTCTATGGCGGTACTTATACACTTTTCAAGCATATGCTGCCGAGCCAGGGAATTGATGTACGTTTCGCTGAAGATGATAAGCCTGAGTCCTTAGCAAAGCTGATTGATGAAAATACCGCAGCCGTTTATTGCGAGAGTATTGGTAACCCCGCGGGTAATGTTATCGATCTGGAAGGCATGGCGAAGATTGCGCATGATAAGGGGGTGCCGCTTATCGTTGATAATACAGTTGCCACGCCAGCTTTATGTAAGCCTATTGAGTATGGGGCAGATATTGTTGTTCATTCGCTTACCAAGTATATGGGTGGGCATGGTAATTCGTTAGGCGGGATTGTCGTTGACTCAGGAAACTTCCCCTGGGCGGAGCATGCTGAACGATTCCCTATGTTGAACGAGCCAGAACCTGCTTACCATGGCGTGATCTATACCGAGGCAATGGGGCCAGCAGCTTTTATTGGACGATGCCGGACAGTTCCTTTGCGTAATACCGGGGCGGCCTTATCACCTATGAATGCCTTTTTATTGCTTCAGGGAATTGAAACGCTAGGTCTTCGTATGGAACGTCATTGTGAA
>NZ_LWEY01001593.1:0-776 GCF_001634935.1 Oleiphilus sp. HI0043
TAGTAGGAAACTTTTATTTTGTACTAATTATTTAGTCTCCATGGCTGCACATTATTTACTGTTCTTAGTGAGAGATGCAAGCCTAATCTTTGAACAGTGAATAAAATGCGACTTATGCCATTAAATAACTGGATTCGGTGTGATAACGGCCTTTTTTACACTGACCCCAATTATTTGATAGGATCCTGAGCGACACAATAAATATAATAATGAGGGATTATGACGGCATTAAACACTTCTATGGTAATGCAACTTTCTCTAGTTGCTGCCGCTCAGAAAACGATTGTTAAAAAATGGCTCGGGCTGGCTGTCGCTTCTTTGCTAGGCGCAGGGGTATTTTCTTTGCTGCTTGTTTTGTCTCGAACGCCAGGCGTACAAGACTTTATTCCCTGGGTGGACTTTTTCCATGTTGCACTGGTTGTGCACGTTGACCTTTCTGTATTGATTTGGTTTCTATCAATGGCGGGAGTTTTCTGGACTAGCAGCAACCCGGCTAGTGGTGGCTTGTTGGATCAGTGGGCGTGGAACTTTGCTGCGCTTGGTGCCTTGATTATGGTCGCTTGTCCATTTTTTGGAGTAGGGGAGCCTTTGATGAATAACTATGTTCCTGTGCTTCAACACCCAGCATTCTACCTGGCTTTATGTGTTTTTGGTTTTGGCATTCTGCTGTTATTAGTAGCTCGCTTATTGACTATACCTCAAGGCTTTAATAGTGGTGAGTCGGTACTGAGCTGGGCATCGTATTTAGCCGCTATTCCTGCTCTATTAAGTATTAT
>NZ_LWEY01001594.1:0-979 GCF_001634935.1 Oleiphilus sp. HI0043
TACTGTGCCGATGGCACGATTTGTGCTCTGTACACTATTAAGATTATTAGTGACGTAAATTCGGCAACTTTATGCCATTTCCGTTGTTCATTTGTTCAAGCGATACAGAATTAGCAAGTATCCCTAGCAGGATATTCTAGCCAGCTAGGCTAAATGGTATGCTTGAGCAAAGCTAAAATATAATTTTTCAGAGGTGACGCGGTGAGAATCTGGGGTATTGCCAATCAGAAAGGCGGGGTCGGTAAAACGACTAGTGTAGTAACGCTAGGCGGGTTGTTGGCACAAGAAGGCAAAAGAGTGTTGGTTATGGATCTTGATCCGCATGGGTCTTTAACCAGTTATTTTGGTTACGACCCGGATACGATTGAGCAAAGTGCGTTCGACTTGTTTATGCATCAGGGTAAGGTTCCTGATGGTCTTCCTGAACAACTGATTACTGACACTTCTTGCCCGGGTCTGGATTTAATGCCTGCTTCAACGGCTTTAGCGACGCTTGAACGTAGAATGGTTGGCGTTGAAGGTATGGGGCTGATCATTTCGAAAACGCTGGCAATGTTGTGGGATCAATATGACTACGTCTTGATCGATAATTCGCCTTCATTGGGTGTACTAATGATCAACTCTCTTGCTGCGAGCCAGCAGCTCATCGTACCTTGTCAAACAGAGTTTCTTGCGATTAAAGGCTTGGAAAGAATGATGCATACTTTGGGTATGGTTATTCGGTCTCAGAAAAGCAATTTAAGACATCTTATTCTGCCTACCATGTTTGATCGTCGAACACAGGCTTCAACACAAAGCTTGCGTACCATCAAATCGACGTGGGGAGATGATGTCTGGAAGTATGCCGTTCCCGTTGATACGAAGTTCCGAGATGCAAGTATGAAAGGTCTGGTACCATCTATTTACGACGCTGATACTCACGGAGTGAGAGCTTATAAGAAGCTACTGCAGACGCTTAAAGAGCTGACAAGCAATAATG
>NZ_LWEY01001595.1:0-737 GCF_001634935.1 Oleiphilus sp. HI0043
AAAGCTGGCGAAAACACAACGCCAGAATCAGCTACACGGATATGCTTTACGATACCGTGATCGCTATTCAGCAAAATCCCTCTTTAGAAAAGCTTGTTAGCAACAAGATGGATATTGTGCTGGTCGATGAATACCAGGACACCAACGACCTTCAGCACGCACTGTTAAGCTATATCGCAGGGGACCGCGCCAAAGTGACCGTCGTTGGCGACCCTGATCAGACGATATACGAGTTCCGCGGCGCAAAACCCGAATACATCATTAACGGCTTTTCCCAACAGTTTCCAGGGACGCAGAAGCTCAATTTGAGCTACTCATTCCGCTATGGGCATTGCGTTTCTTTATTAGCGAACCACCTGATTTCCCACAACTCAGGGCGACAAGCACTGCTTTGCAAATCACATGAGTCAAACCCCTCTACCCGGGTAGAAGTACACAAGTCTAAAGATGACCCCAAGACAGTGATTGATATCCTCTCAGGCACCCCTTCTCAGGATTTGTCTCAGTATGCAATTCTCACGCGAGTTTGGAGTCAGACGGTGGGCATTGAGCTCGCGTTGTTAGAAGCCGGCATCAATTACCATATGGATGGCTACCCCGGTGTATTCCACTCCAATGAAGCGCAAAGTATTTGCGCACTGTTGGAGTTGGCATGTGGACACTTTAAAACCATGTCTACTGAGCAACGGGCTTTGAAACTGGACCTTCTGTTTCATTTTCCACATGTGGGTTTACCC
>NZ_LWEY01001596.1:0-1149 GCF_001634935.1 Oleiphilus sp. HI0043
GATCTCCAGTAGCTATACCTGTAAGCCGTGAGCGAATATTGATGAACCAAGAGATTACCTTAAATATCGCGGCAGAGTTATCGAGCTGAATATCAAAGCGCCCCCAAACGGGTTCGGATGAGATTGCGCCATGTAGCATGTTAATAGCTTTACTTGGTAATACCGTATCTGCATGCAAAAACAGAAGAAGACGCCCTTGAGCTAACTCTGCACCAGCATTCTGTTGTGCGGAACGCCCACACTTTGAGCGAATTAAATGAGCATCCATATCTAGCTCACTTATAAGTGAAGAAATTATCTCGCCACTACCATCAGTACTACCGCCATCGACCAGCAGCACTTCGCAGCGCTTACTAGTGAGAGTGTTGAGCTTGCGTAATAAACGCTCAATATTTTCAGCTTCATTAAATACGGGAACAATAATACTCAGGTCAATCGAGTGCGCCACCGCAGCTACTCCCCTGTCCTGCAGTGCAACCATAGCAGTGGTCTGCCACAACTATCGTAGAACCTTCTATAGCCTGCCCTAAAATATCGCTTAGATGCATTCTATTTTTATCAGATGCTATCAATCCTCCCTCCAGTCTAAGCATTGGCATATCAAGCATCTGATTGAAATCACAATCAAACACATGGCCCTGCCAGTCAATACTTATCAAGCTGCGACACATTACCGAGGTAAGGTTTTCCTTTGCATACGACTCTTTCAATAGATCCATATAGTTATGAAATTCGCCCTTGGACAAAAGCACGCTCCCAAAGCGAGAAATAGGCATATTCGTTATTGTGAAAAGTTGGTCAAAGAGAATATCGAAATTTTCATAGAGCTCTTTTTTATAATCCTGCTCTAGCTGTTGCTGAGGAGGAGGTAGGAACGGACCACCAGGATTATAAACTAAACTCAAGGTCAAGCCGCTCCCTTCGACTCCATAACCTAGTTTGTTTAGGAGCTTTAAGCTCTTGATGCTATCTTCGAAAACACCTTTCCCTCTTTGTTGGTCGACATTATCTTTCGTGTAACAAGGTAGAGACGCGACAACTTCCACCTCGTTAGCAGCCAGAAACTCAGCAAGGTCTTCATAGCCAGGTTCTTGCAGAATCGTCAAATTGCAGCGATCAATAACATGCACTCCCAGTGACCTTGCTTCT
>NZ_LWEY01001597.1:0-838 GCF_001634935.1 Oleiphilus sp. HI0043
AAGTTGTCTGGCCTCGGTCTCAGGTGCTAGACCAAGTTGGTATAGCTTATCTGAACCTGCGTTAGTCGCTGGAAGATAGTTTAAGGCGAGAGTTGGCGTGCTAATAATATCTAAGGAGTTCAGCGCTTTAAGAGAAGCTTTGTCTAGAGGGCCGATAATTAGGCTGCCTGTCTCAGGTGCTTGATTGTACAGTGACAAAATGTCTTGCGTTGCTGTGTCGAAAAAACGAACTTGTAGTGGTTCGTGGTTTGGGTTTTGTTTATTGCTGGCATAGTGTTGAGCCATGAAGCCGTCACGAATAGCTTTTCCAGCCAATTGAAGTGGCCCGCTTAAGGGCAGGGCAAGTGTTATCGAATCGGGGCGAGTGTTTGGGAGTTGTTTTAGAATGCTTAGCTCGTGAGGCGGATTCAGGCTGGCAGGATGGCTTGGCCACAGCTCGTTCCATGCCTGAAATGCATTATATTGGGCATCCAGGCTGATCTGATTTAGCTGGATTGTTCGAGCTAGATCTAACCACGCTAATGCGTCAGGGTTGTCGCCTGTGTAAATGTATTGGCTTAGGTCGGCTGTTTCAGTTGAGCGGAGTAGGTGCCAGATTTGCTCGTCTGTGTCTTGGTGATGCTCTGGATTAATTAGGCCGCGATGATCGATTAAGGTGATCGCCGCTTCAATAGTTAAATCTGTGATTTCATAAGCTTGAGATAATAAGTGCGAAAGCTCGATTTGCTGGTCGACATTCATGCCAGATAAACCAAGGTTCGGGATTAGCGGCAGTATTTTCTCAATGCGTGCTTTGTTCTTATTGCTTGTCGCTAACTTTAAGGACATTAAAAGATAG
>NZ_LWEY01001598.1:0-1047 GCF_001634935.1 Oleiphilus sp. HI0043
TTTGATTTCAAACCTGAATCAAGCTGATGCACCCTTCCAATAAGCCATTACTCCCTGCACTCAGTTTTCAATAACCATTGAGGTCACACAAAATGAACCAATCCAAGGCTGCAGCAATTATCATCGGCGCTAACGGGGGTATTGGGAGCGCAATCCTTAAACGTATGCAATCAGATAGAAGCATCACGACTATTTTTGCGCTGTCTAGGAACGAGCCCCAGAGAAATGAAAGTCAAAAAACAAAAACCGAATGGCTACAAACCGACGCCAAGCTTAGTTCGATTCAGGCTTGCTGCAAACAAATAGCGGACAGTCATATACCTATTCGATATATCGTGATCGCCAGCGGTTTACTACATAGTAAAGAACTCAACATAAAGCCTGAGAAACGTATCGAAGATATCAACTATGAAAGTCTGCATAGCGTTTTTGAGACCAACACGTTCATGCCGATTGTCTGGTTAAAAGAGCTGACCGGGTTACTGAATAAAAATTCAGCGACCACGATTGCTGTATTATCAGCAAGAGTGGGTAGCATTAAAGATAATCGGCTCGGCGGCTGGTATAGCTATCGAGCCTCTAAAGCAGCACTAAACATGCTTCTCAAGAATGCTTCTATTGAATACAGTCGTCGCTTTCCAAAAGCAAAAGTCATTTCATTCCACCCTGGAACCACAGACACCGAACTTTCAAAGCCATACCAAGCGGGCGTTCCAGAAGAAAAACTATTCAAGACCGACTTTGTCGCAGATCGGCTGCATCAACTCTTAGTTGAGTCAAAAGCAGATGGAAAGTTAAGTTTTAAAGATTGGAACAATATGGATATTGAGTGGTAGTAGGCCAGCTCTTGGCTTACTCAGAAACCTAAACCGAACCAAGCTACTAAGGTAACAATTGTTTTACTCAGCCTTTTCTACACGAGCCGTGTCGATTTCTAACTCATGAGTCAATGGCTATCATTGTTCTCCACGGGCGTCCATCACACACTGTATAGTTTGAGCATGTTTTTAGGCAGCCCCTGCAAGGTAATCTTAGGGTAGTGCTTTG
>NZ_LWEY01001599.1:0-962 GCF_001634935.1 Oleiphilus sp. HI0043
CTTATTCTTCTTAATGCTTTCTAAGCGACAGACAAGACTCAATATATGACCAAGCAACGCGCCTTAATTATCGACGATGAACCTGATATTCGAGAGCTGTTAGAAATCACACTCATGCGTATGGGGATAGACACCTGTAGCAGTGCGACAATCATGGACGCCAAGGCCTACCTAAGTGAACAAAGCTTTGACCTTTGTCTCACCGATATGAATTTGCCTGATGGCAACGGCATTGATCTCGTGTCGTTCATACAA
Source organism: Oleiphilus sp. HI0043 (assembly GCF_001634935.1). NCBI lineage: Bacteria > Pseudomonadati > Pseudomonadota > Gammaproteobacteria > Oceanospirillales > Oleiphilaceae > Oleiphilus > Oleiphilus sp. HI0043. Next base: position 256 of record NZ_LWEY01001599.1, read on the forward strand.
AAAAATCATCCCGATATGCCCGTTGCCATGATTACCGCGTACGGCAACGTCGAAACAGCCATCAGTGCCCTTAAGGCTGGTGCTTTTGATTTTATTTCAAAGCCTGTTGACCTTAATCAGCTACGAGGGCTGGTGACCAGCGCATTAGAGTTATCAAAACGTAAGGCAAACGAAAGTCCCTCTAGCACTCAACCCGAGCACATAAAAGGCAAAACAAAAGCCATTCAGAAGCTCAACAAACAGATCGATAAACTGGCACGTAGCCAAGCTCCAATTTATATTTCTGGTGAGTCAGGTAGCGGTAAAGAGCTGGTCGCTAAAATGATTCATCAAAACAGCCCTCGCGCTAGTACCGGCCGCTTTGTCCCGGTCAACTGTGGGGCTATTCCTAGTGAGCTGGTAGAGAGTGAATTCTTTGGCCACAAAAAAGGTAGCTTTAGTGGAGCAATCGAAGATAAATCCGGGCTATTTCGGGCAGCTGACGGCGGCACTCTATTTTTAGATGAAGTCGCCGACCTACCTCTTGAAATGCAGGTGAAGCTCTTACGTGCAATTCAGGAAAAGCGAATCCGGCCTGTTGGTGAACAGGAAGAGGTTCAAGTTAACGTCCGAATTCTTAGCGCCACCCATAAAGACCTGGCCAAACTCGTTGAAGATGGCAGCTTCAGGCAAGATTTGTTTTATCGAATTAATGTCATCAAACTCGA